>NZ_CEZFMW010000010.1:0-51239 GCF_982993085.1 Thalassobacter sp.
CAATGAATGGGCGGGCTTTACGGGGCCATGTGGGGGGAGTCAAGCGCGATAGCCTCGACACGAGCTTGAACCCATGACGCAGACACCACGAAGCCAACCATTGCCGGGTATATATAGTAGAAAAAGCAAAAGGCGCCCGGTTCCTTGCGTGGAACCCAAAGCGCCCGGTCAGCACCACAGTGATGCGTCTATCACAGGTCCGTCCCGGGTGCGGTGTTCCACCATCTCCCCGGGAGTTCGCCAATGCACTGAGCATCGGGCTTGCGCCTCGAATACTCATGGCCTGTTATCGCCTGCCTACGATATTCGTTCTTATTTCTGGCTGCTCAAAGAACTTCCAACAAGGCTAACACAGCCGAATCACCCTGGGAAGGGGGTGATTCGCTACTGTGGATAAATATGTTGATTTTTTGTGGGCAGATTGTGGATAAGCGCCCAGATCGCGCTAAGCCAGAACCGCACCAGCAGGCCGCAAGCCCAGCACATAGCGCGCCAGAACAGCACCAGTGACAATCGCGGCCAACGCCAGCATGGCCGATAGGCTCAGAGTGGCAACGCCGCTAAGGCCCGCACCGATTGTACAGCCGCCGGCCAAAACACCGCCAACGCCCATCAAGACACCGCCTGCGCCGTAGCGCACGGTTTGCTGAGGCTCGGCAAAGCTGACCAAGGCCAGTTCAGACCGCACAAGCGCGCTCAGGAACGCCCCCACCATCACGCCACCAATTAGACCGGTGCCAAACCCAGCAGGAATGGCCGTTGAGGCGATGACCCAAAACAGGCTGTCCGTCCAAGGCAAGGTAAAAGCGATAGATTGCACCGGGGACGGATCGAACTCATCCATCAGCAGGGTTGAGGTGCCGACCCAGCCAGCAGCCACCAGCAGGCCAATAAACGCCCCCAGCGTCAGATGCGTGACAGATGCGCCGCCCCGCTTTGCCAACCACACACTACCTGCAACCAAGCCAAGCGGCAGCACAACGCCAATGCCCGGAACCGCCGCGATCGTGGCAAACGGCAGCTCAAATGAGATATCGCCAAGCGTCGTACGCAGCGGCGCCAGAATACCCTTCATCATCGCGTGGGCCGTGATGGCAAAAACCACCAAAACCGTCAGTGCGCGCATGTTTCCGGTCGCTGTCAGCACCGTCAGGCGCGTGACGCAACCGCGCGTCAGCACCATCCCAACCCCAAACGCGAGCCCCCCCAGCACAATCGCAAGTGCAGGGATATCGGGATTGAGATAGCGGGTTTCGTCCAGAACCGCATAGCCCGCGCCCACCGCGAATTGCACGGCGGCAATCGCCGTCGCAAGCGCCAGAAGCCAGACGGCCAGGCCCGCCCGATCCATGCCATCTTCGCCAGCAACCGAGCGCCGCAAACAAAACCGGGTAATCTGCGCTGCAATGCCAAACAGCACGCCCAGCGCCAATCCAAACAGAAGTTGAATATTCAGATCAGAGGGGATGTAATCCAGCAGCATGGGCGTACCTATTTCTTTGTGTTCGCACCATATGCGTTCTCACAAAGCAGAATACAAAGCCTCTGATCGGAAATATATTCCACCATTACGGCTGATGCCGGACGCACGTTCCGCTTTCTCAAGGATCACAGGCCAACGCGCGTGCAGCCCAGCCTCTGGGCAACACGCGCGTCCCTTTTTCGCTCCAAAAGGCGGGTTAGCCCCGCTGCCCCACGTAGCGCCCTGCCCCCTCGGGCCGGGGCATCCCCGCATGCGCCTGTGCAAACGTGGCCAACGCCTCGGCCACATCCCCCCGCGCAGGCGCGCTGCGCCGTGTGCTTAGGTCAACATGCAGAAGGAACGTTTCCATGGTGGCCGCGACATCACCCTCGGGGGTCATCATCCGGTGAAACAGATGCATCTTTTTGGGCCCGCCCTCTAGCACTTGAGTGCTCACACGGACGTGGTCGCCTGCGTGCATCTCATCCAAGTACTGCAAGTGATTTTCAGTGGTGAAATAGCTCAATCCTGTGGCGATATAGGCGGCATCGGCACCGATCATCTCCATAAAGCGGTCGGTCGCGGCTGCCCCTAGTTCAAGGTAATGCGCCTCATTCATGTGCCCATTGTAGTCGGTCCATGTCTGCGGGATCACCCGATCTTGGGTAATGGGCAAGGCCTCTGGCGTCGCACTTGCTTGCGGCAAGCTGGCCTCATGGGCCGCGATTACCCCACCCGCCGCGGCATTGGTCCGCTTAAGGCTGCGTAGAATGCCCACAAGGTTATCGTCGCGCAAACGCTCCAACTCCCGGATAGACAGGTGCCCCGACTGGGCGTCGGATTGCCCCGCGATCAGATCAACCAACTCATCCGTAAACTCGGGCACATCCATCAGCTTGGTCCACGGCCACTGCAACGCGGGGCCGAACTGCGCCATAAAATGCTTCATCCCGGCCTCTCCGCCCGCCACGCGGTAGGTTTCAAACAGCCCCATCTGCGCCCACCGCAGGCCAAAGCCCATCCGAATCGACTCATCGATTTCTTCCGTGGTCGCGACACCATCTTTGACCAGCCAAAGCGCCTCACGCCAAACCGCTTCAAGGAAACGATCCGCAATATGGGCGTCGATCTCTTTGCGCACATGCAGGGGCGAAAACCCGACGCCGCGCAACAGGTCCGCAGCCCCCGCAGGCACGTCGCCCACCAGTTCGATCAGCGGCAGCAGGTACACCGGGTTAAACGGGTGCGCCACGATACACCGCGCGCCTTGCGCCGTCAGCTCGGACGGTTTGAACCCACTGGTCGAAGACGCGATCACCGCACTTTCCGGGGCCGCCGCGTTCAACTGCGCCAAAACCGCGTGCTTAATATCCAACCGCTCCGGAACACTTTCCTGCACCCAATCGGCGCCTTCACAGGCGTCCTCTAGCGAACAAAAGCTCAGCGTGCCCTCGCTCGGCAACGCCCGATCATACAACGCGGGCAAGGACCGCCGCGCACCCGCCAACACTTCGTTGATCTTGCGCTCAGCCTCTGGGTCGGGGTCGGCCACCGCCACGTCCCACCCGTTCAACAGGAACCGTGCTGCCCAACCGCCGCCAATTACGCCGCCGCCAATAATTGCTGCCTTCATGTCATCCGCTCCGTATGGCCATCAACGGCCAGTGTTTGTCCTGAAATTCGCTTGCCCGCATCCGAAGTCACGAACAAAACCATATCCGCGATGTCCTCTGCGGTGACCCATGTGCGCAGGGATGTGCCCTCGGCATAAAGCGCGCGCATGTCCTCAACCGTGCAGCCCTTTGCGGCTGCCTCCTTGGCCAAGACCCGCTCCATCCGGGGGCCTTCAACCGCACCGGGCGCCACCGCGTTGACGCGTACGCCCGCCGGGCCCAATTCCATCGCGAGGGTCTTCATCAAGCCGATCACCCCCCATTTCGCCACGACGTAGGGCGCGCGCGAGGGCACGCCCCACAGCCCAGATGTTGAGGAAGTCAACATGATTGACCCCGCCCCCTGCGCAGCCATCAACGGCGCAGCCCAGCGCGTGGCCAGAAACGCGCCGTCCAGATTGGCCGCCAAAGTGGCGCGCCAATCCCCAAGGCTCATGTCCGCAATGCCCGCCGCAGGCCCACCGATGCCTGCATTCGCACACAACACATCCACGCCGCCCATCGCCTCCTCAACGCGGGCGAAAAACGCAGCCATCTGCGCCTCATCCGTGACGTCAGCAGCCACCCCCAACATGCCCTCGGGCACCTCGCCGGGATCAACATCACAATAGGCGACCCGCGCCCCTTGCTCTGCAAACCGCCTCGCCAAACAGGCACCAATCCCGGCGCCGCCAGCGGTGATGACAACCCGCGCACCTTCGTGCGTCATCGGGATGACTTATACGTGCCAGCCTCAATCGATGGCCAAGCTTGATCAAACGGCATGACACCCTCATGCTTCAGGTGCCAATGCGTGTCGATGCCGTCCCAGCCCTTGCCCCGGAACACATGCCCACACTCAGGGCAAGTCTTGCGCCCGGACGCGCTCTCCGCCGACACAGGGCCCGCAACACTGCGCGCATCGCGCAGATCATCACGCGGCGCACGCTTCACAAGCCCCAGCTTTTCGCGCACCTCAGCGGGGCCAATCACCCGCGCGCCCATGCCCTCGATCACTCCAACCGCACGCTCAACAAGCTGTGCATTGGTGGCCAAAACACCTTTTTCCAGCCAAAGGTTGTCCTCAAGACCCACCCGAACGTTGCCACCCGCCAGAACACTCGCCGCAACATAAGCCATCTGATTGCGCCCCAGCCCAAACGCACTGAACGTCCAATCCGACGGCACATTATTCACCATTGCCATAAATGTGTTCAGGTCATCCGGCGCCCCCCAAGGCACCCCCATGCACAATTGCACCAAGGCGTCAGAGGTCAAAATACCCTCAGCCACCAATTGCTTGGCAAACCAAAGATGCCCGGTATCAAATGCCTCAATCTCGGGCTTCACGCCCAAATCGGTCATCATCTGCCCCATTGCCCGCAACATACCGGGCGTGTTGGTCATCACATAATCCGCTTCGGCAAAGTTCATCGTCCCACAGTCAAGCGTGCAGATTTCCGGCAAGCACTCCGCAATATGCGCAACCCGTTCTGTCGCCCCCACCATGTCGGTACCCGAAGTCACAGGGAACGGCGCCTCGACACCACCAAACACGATGTCACCGCCCATACCGGCGGTCAGATTCAACACAACATCAACGTCCGCATCGCGGATCCGGTCCGTAACCTCCCGGTACAACCCCAAATCACGCGAAGGCACGCCGGTTTCAGGATCCCGCACATGGCAATGCACCACTGCCGCACCGGCCTTCGCCGCCTCAATCGCACTCTCCGCAATCTGGGCAGGCGAACGCGGCACATGCGGACTGCGATCCTGTGTTCTGCCGGATCCTGTGACGGCACAGGTGACAAACACCTCTCGGTTCATCGTCAGTGGCATGTCTTACTTCCTCGTCATCTTTGGTTTCAAAATATCCCCGCTGGAGGCCAGATTTTTCCTAAAAATCTGTGGCCACCCTAGCGCCCCGTCCAGACGGGATCGCGCTTCTCAGCAAAAGCACGCGCACCTTCTAGCTGATCCTCAGATCGGTACAGCCGTTCCACACTCTCGAACTGGCTGGATTTAATCCGCAGCAATGCATCCTGGAACTTCATGTCTTCCGCTTCGCGCACCACTTCTTTGATCGCCGCAAACACCAGCGGCGGCCCACTCGCAAGACTATCCGCCAAGGCCCGCGCCTCAGCCATCAAATCTTCAGCAGCGACCACCCGGTTTACCAGTCCCCAACGCGCGGCTTCCTCAGCCTCCAGCCAGCGCCCGGTCAACAACATTTCCATGGCGATGTGGTATGGAATGCGCTTGGGCAACTTGATTGACGCCGCATCCGCGACAGTCCCCGAGCGGATTTCCGGCAAGGCAAATGATGCACCCTCAGCGGCCAAGATGATGTCGCCCGACAAAGCCAGCTCCAACCCGCCACCACAGCAAATGCCGTTCACAGCCATGATCACCGGCTTGTTCAGCCCGCGCAGCTCTTGCAAGCCGCCGAAACCACCCTTGCCATAATCCCCGTCCACGGCGTCGCCATCGGCTGCGGCCTTCAAATCCCAACCGGGGCAGAAAAACTTCTCTCCCGCGCCCGTGACCAAAGCCACTCGCATCTCTGGGTCGTCCCGAAATGCTGTGAACGCCTCGCCCATGGCCCGGCTTGTCTCAAGATCAATCGCATTGGCCTTGGGCCGGTTAAGCGTGAATTCAAACACGCCACCGCGACGCTCGATGTGAAAAGGGGTGTCCATTTAGTTCTCCGCCATGCGCACCAATGCGTCCACTGCCACCGCACGGGTGGGTGTGCACAACACCGGGTTAATCTCAACTTCCCACAACGCATCCGCATGGGCCTGCGCGAAGTCCTGCACGGATTGCACCAAAGCCACAAGACCCTCCCGGTCAACACCCCGCGCCCCGCGCCAGCCCGCCAATTTCGGCGCAATCGCCAAGCGGCTAAGGGCTGCGTCAATCTCATCCGCAGTGCTGGGCACCAATAGCTGGACCGTATCGCCCCACAACTCCGTATCGACCCCGCCAGCCCCCAGCGTCAGCACAAAGCCATGGGCCGGGTCGCGCACTACAGCGACCAGCACTTCGGCCGCAGCGTCGGCAATCATTTCCTCCACCAAAACCTCACCACCCAGCGTCGCCTTGGCCTGCGCCAAATCACCCGCCGCGACGTTCAGCATCACGCCCCCGGCCTCAGTTTTGTGGGCAAGCCCCGTGGCCTTTACCACGAACGGCCCGGCCCCATCACCGCGCGGTACGACCACGCCATGCGCCGCCAAAGCCGCCTTGGACCGTGCCTCGCCCCACACCACGGGCAACCTGCTGCTCGGCACAGGCAGCAAAGGCGGCGGACCGTCATCGCGTGCCATCGAACCGACCACAGCAATAGCGGCCAAGGCCTCAGACATGCCCAAAAACGGCACAATACCCTTCGCAATCAACCGCTGTGCGACATCCTCCGGCAAAGCCTCTGGCAAACTCGACACCAACCCCATGGGGGTATCACTCGCTGCAGCGGCGGCCTCAAGCGCTTCAATCGCAGGCGTCCACGCATCCACGTCGCAGCGATCCCCGCGCGGAAAGTCCAACACCAGCACGCCCATATCCACGGCACCCGCCATCATGGCCGTATAGGTAGCTGTCATCGCTTCGCGGTCAGCCCAAATGTAGGTGTGGTAATCTAGCGGGTTGGCCAGCGCGACCTTGGGGCCCAGCGCCGCGCGCAGCCCATCTGATTGCCCCTGACACAGTGCGGGAAACGTCACACCCAATCGCGCACCCAAATCCGCCATCAGGCTCGCTTCGCCGCCCGAACATGACGCTGACACAACACGCGCACCCGCCAAACCGGCGGTGCAATGCAACAGCTTCAACGCCTCCAACAGCACCGGAAGGCTCTCAACCTCTCCAATTCCAAGGCGTGCAAACAACGCCGACGCCCCGGCACTTGATCCGACCAAAGATGCGGTATGCGACACCGCCCCCGCCTGCGCCTGCGCCGACCGGCCCACCTTCAATGCAACGATCGGCACCTCGACTTCGCGGGCAACTCCCACAAACCGGTCCAGATCATCGATCCCCTCAAGGTATAGCCCGATCGCGCTGACCCTTGGGTCGGCCGCCAACTCAGCGATCACGTCACTCACACCACGGCTCGCCTGATTGCCAAGCGTCACCACATAGGCAATCGGTAATCCCCGCGCCTGCATGGTAATGTTGAGCGCGATGTTCGAACTCTGCGCCACAATCGCCACGCCCCGTTCGACGGGCACGCCACCATGCTGATCAGGCCACAACCCAACCCCATCCAGATAGTTCAAAAGCCCATAGCAATTGGGCCCCAAGAAGGGCATTCCCCCTGCAGCTGCCAACAACGCGGCCTGCATTTCACCGCCGTCCGCCAACTCCGCCACGGCTTCCGAAAAGCCGGAGGCAAAACACACCGCCCCCCCGGCTCCCATCGCGGACAACGCAGCCACCGCCTCGACGGTTGCGGCCCGGTTCACCCCCAAAAACACAGCATCCGGCACGCCCGGCAGATCCTCGATCCGCGCGACATCCCCACGGGTGGGATGCACCCACCACACCGGCCCGTCAAAATCCCGGCAATTCGCAAGGACCGACGCACACCATGCGCCGCCCCCCACAACAGCAATGGACCGAGGCCGCAAAAGCCGCCCCAACCCATCCTTTGTTCCCAAAATACTCCCGCCGGAGGCTCCCACGCCTCAGCCCTCCAAAGGCCGCAACAACTCGCGCGATATGATGTGACGCTGTATCTCGCTGGTCCCGTCCCAAATGCGCTCCACCCGCGCATCGCGCCAGAACCGCTCAATCGGATAATCATCCATCAGGCCCATCCCACCATGGATTTGCAACACAGCATCCGTGACCCGCGCCAACATCTCCGAAGCATAGAGCTTTGCACTCGCAATCTCACGGTTCGCGGGCAGCCCCTCATCCAAACGCCACGCGCTCGCAAGCGTCAGATAATCGGCGGCATCAATTTCCGTGACCATATCCGCCAGCTGAAAACTCACCCCCTGAAACTTACCAATCGCTTGTCCGAACTGCCGACGCTCTGCGGAATAGCTCAGCCCCAAATCAAAACAGCGCCGCGCCCGGCCCACCGCCATCGCCGCCACCGTGATCCGGGTCGCATAAAGCCACTCGTTCATCACCGCAAAACCACCATCCACCTCACCCAAGACTTGGGCATCCGGCAGGCGGCAGTTGTCGAACTCAAGGATCATGTTCTTGTAGCCCCGGTGGCTGACGCTCTTATAGCCGTCCCGGATCGTGAACCCCGGCGTGCCGCGGTCCACCAAAAACGTGGTGAGCCGCTTTTTGGGGCCCTTTGGGGTTTGGTCCTCACCGGTCGCGACAAACACAATCACGAAGTCCGCGTGCTCCGCCCCCGAGATAAAATGCTTAGTCCCGTTCAGCACCCAATCGCCGCCATCGCGCACCGCCGCACAGGTCATGCCCCGCACGTCCGACCCCGCGCCGGGTTCGGTCATCGCCAACGCATCCATCCGCTCACCGCGCACAGCCGGCATCAGATACCGCTCGCGCTGCTCGCCTTCGCAGGCCATCAGAATATTCTGGGGCCGCCCAAAGAAATGCGTCAACGCCATGGACCCACGGCCCAATTCCCGCTCAACCAACGCAAAATCAACGTGGTTCAGCCCAGCGCCACCAACCTCTTCGGGAAAATTACAGGCGTAAAAGCCCAACTCTAGCGTCTTGGACTTGATCGCTTCGGCCACGGCGGGCGGCACTTCACCGGTCCGCTCAACCTCCGCCTCATGCGGATAAATCTCAGTTTCTACAAACGACCGGACCGTATCCACGATCATCTGTTGCTCGTCGCTCAACCCAAAGTGCATGGAATGTCCCCAGTTTTAGGGGCACCCTAGCAACCAAAACCGCAGATACCAGCCCGATAAAGACGTCCTAAACGCAGTTAGCGGCACCGCCGCTTGAATGCCCTAACCGCATTTTGAGTGGCCACAGTCCCGGCACGTCATGCACCCTTCGATCATCTGCATCCCGTATTGGCCACAACTCGGACAGGCAGGCCCCGCCGCTTGTCCGGGTAAGTTAACCACCTCGGCCTTTGGGTCGGCCTTTAGCCCCATCCCTTCACCCTCAATGAACCCGATAGAGATCAGGTGCTGCTCAATCACGCCCCCAATCGCCGCAAGAATCGATGGGATATATTTCCCCTCCACCCAAGCGCCCCCGCGCGGATCAAACACCGCTTTCAGTTCCTCAACCACAAACGACACATCCCCACCCCGCCGGAACACCGCCGAAATCATCCGCGTCAACGCAACCGTCCACGCAAAATGCTCCATGTTCTTGGAGTTGATGAACACCTCGAACGGACGCCGATGCCCGTTCAGGATCACGTCATTAATGGTGATATAAATCGCGTGCTCGGTGTTGGGCCACTTCACCTTATAGGTCTGCCCCTCCAACGACGCGGGTCGCCGCAACGGCTCCGACAGGTGAACAACCTCCGCTCCAGTTTCATAGGGCAGTATCGTCTCGGGGTCGCTGGGTCCATCGCCAAAAAGAAGCCATCCTGGAGAAACATTCAGCAATGTTGAAAACTGTTGCGCGCGACCTTTTGATAGCTCCTGCCTACCGCTCAAAACACGCGACACATGTGTACGCTCAATTCCCAATTTATCTGCAAAAACAGACGGCTTATCGAAACCAGCACGTGTCATCGCCCACTTCACACGTTCAATAACTGTCGGAAGTTCTGGCACTACCTCCTTCTCCTCCGATACACTCAACACCGATCCCGTCACCGCGTTCGGCCGGTACGTCGTACAGCCCTTACAGCCCTGATCCCAAGCCGCCATGTAGACGTCCTTAAAATCCTCAAAGCTGATATCTTCGGGGCAGTTGATCGTCTTTGAGATACTCGAATCGATCCACTTCTGCGCCGCCGCCTGCATCCGCACGTGATCTTGCGGCGCCAGCGTTTGGGCATTCACAAAGTAATCGGGCAGTTCCCGATCGCCAAACTTTTCGCGCCACATCTGAACGGCGTAGTCCACGACTTCCTCTTCGGTCCGCGATCCGTCTTTTTGCAACACCTTGCGCGTGTAGGCATAGGCGAACACCGGCTCGATGCCCGAACTGACGTTGCCCGCATATAGCGAAATGGTCCCCGTCGGCGCGATTGAGGTCAACAGCGCGTTGCGAATGCCGTGCTCTGCGATTGCGGCGCGGACATCGTCATCCATCGCCTCCATCGTGCCGCTGGCCAAATAGGCCTCCGCGTCAAACAAAGGAAACGGCCCCTTTTCCTGCGCCAATTGCACCGAACTCAGGTACGCGGCGCGTGCGATCCGGTGCAACCAGCGGTCCGTCAGACGCGCCGCCTCCTGTGATCCATAGCGAGATCCCACCATCAACAACGCATCCGCCAACCCGGTCACGCCCAACCCAATGCGCCGTTTCGCGCGGGCCTCCGCGGCCTGTGCCTCTAGCGGAAAGCGGGACGCATCAACCACGTTGTCCATCATCCGCACCGCAGTTCCGACCAAGGAAACCAAAGCCTCCTCATCCAAATCCGCCCCGTCCTCAAACGGCCGATCCACCAGCCTCGCCAGATTGATCGAGCCCAGCAAACACGCGCCATACGGCGGCAAAGGCTGCTCACCGCAGGGGTTCGTCGCCGCGATCGTCTCACAATAATTCAAGTTGTTAGCCGCATTGATCCGATCGATGAAAATCACGCCCGGCTCGGCATATTCAAACGTGGCCTGCATGATCCGGTTCCACAGATCACGCGCATCCATCGTGCGGTACACACGGCCGTCAAACACCAAATCCCAAGGCGCATCGGCCTTCACCGCCTCCATAAAGGCATCCGTGACCAACACACTCACGTTGAACATCCGCAACCGCGCCGGGTCCGACTTGGCTTCGATGAAATCAATGATATCGGGGTGGTCGCAGCGCATCGTGGCCATCATCGCACCGCGACGTGATCCCGCCGACATGATGGTGCGGCACATCGAATCCCACACATCCATGAACGACAACGGCCCGCTGGCGTCCGCTGCCACACCGGTCACGCTCGCGCCCTTGGGGCGGATGGTCGAAAAATCGTACCCAATGCCGCCACCCTGCTGCATCGTCAGAGCAGCCTCCTTCAGCATGTCGAAAATCCCGCCCATGCTGTCGGGGACCGTGCCCATGACAAAACAGTTGAACAAGGTCACCGACCGCGCCGTACCAGCACCCGCCGTAATCCGCCCCGCGGGCAGATACTTGAAATCCTCTAGCGCCGCATAAAACCGCGGCTCCCAAACCTCTGGCTCCGCCTCAACCGCCGCCAAGGCCCGCGCGATCCGCCGCCATGTGTCCTCCACCGAACGGTCCAGCGGCGTCCCATCCGCCTTCTTGAACCGATATTTCATATCCCAAATCTGTTCAGCAATCGGAGCGGTAAAACGGGTCATGGCAGTGATCCTTGTTTTCAATAACAGCGGAGACACACAATAGCTTGAAGACCTCTCAAAATCCACTACCATATGTTGTGAATTATGGGGACGACTCTGTGGATAAGCCTGTGCATCTTATCAAACTCTGCGTTGGAGCAGAAGCGGTTGAGGACCTTCTGGCGTGGCAAAACCACCCCCGCGCCAAAGGCCCAGACGGCATGCCGCGCCACGTCACACGCATGTGGCCCAAACGCGAACCCGAGATCGTGGGCCAAGGCTCGCTGTTTTGGGTGTTCAAGGGCCTTATCCTATGCCGCCAACCGATAGTCCGTTTCGATGAGGTGATCGGCCACGATGGCATCCGCCGCTGCGGCATCGTGCTGGACCCAACGATTACCCGCGTCACGCCCGTTCCCAAACGCCCGTTCCAAGGGTGGCGCTACCTCCAAGCCGCCGACGCGCCACTCGATCTGCGCGAAGGCCGTGAGGCTGACGACCCCTTGCCCGACACACTGGCACGCGAACTGGCGGACATCGGGCTGCTCTAACGCCGCCCGGCCTCCTTTGTTCCCAAAATACTCAAATGCTGCACCAGCGGCTATCTGGGGCCGCGCCCCAGATCCCCAGACACTTAGTCCCCAGTAACCGGGCGACCTACCAATGCGGCGGGCGCTGATCGGCCAGCGGAACGGTGCCGCCTGCGTCCAATTCGCTCTCGGCGGCGCGGCGCATCAACGCTTCAATCCGACGCTCCGCGACGTCCAGCGTCTTGGCGTGTCCGGCCACCACATCCGACAAATCTTCGACCACACGGGTCAGGTGCGCCACCTTTTCCTGCAACGCAATCATTTCCACATCACTCATCTCTCACCTCGTCCAATTGTCCCATTGCTTGCCCCCACGTACTGGGGCGGGTAAAGGCGGGGCACCTGATCAATCATCGGACCGACCCATGGCCAAACCCAAGAAATCCCCGCGCCCCAAGGCCGAACCGCCCAAGGGCTTTCGCGACTATTTCGGCACCGAGGTGTCCGAACGCAAGGCTATGTTGGATCAGATCGCCGCTGTCTACCATTTGTATGGGTTTGAGGCACTCGAATCTTCGGCCGTAGAAACGGTCGAAGCCTTGGGCAAATTCCTCCCCGACGTGGACCGCCCCAATGAAGGCGTCTTTGCGTGGCAAGAAGCCGACGAGCACGACAAGGGTGACTGGATGGCCCTGCGCTATGACCTGACCGCGCCGTTGGCCCGCGTCTATGCACAACACCGCAATGACCTGCCCATGCCCTATCGCCGCTTTGCGATGGGCCCCGTTTGGCGCAACGAAAAACCCGGCCCCGGTCGGTTCCGTCAGTTTTATCAATGCGATGCCGATACCGTCGGCGCCCCTTCGGTCGCAGCGGACGCAGAAATCTGCGCCATGCTCTCGGACACGCTCGAGGCCGTGGGCATTCCGCGCGGCGACTACCTGATCCGGATCAACAACCGCAAAGTGCTCAACGGCGTGCTTGAGGCCACAGGCGTCACGGATGACACCCAACAGGCCGACGTTTTGCGCACTATCGACAAGTTCGACAAAGTCGGTGAGGCAGGCGTACGCGAGCTGCTGGGCAAGGGCCGCTTGGACGCGTCCGGCGCCTATATCGACGGCGTTGGCCTGACCGACGCGCAGGCCGAACCGGTCCTCGCGTTCCTTACCTCCAAGGGCGCGACCTCTGCCGACACGCTCGCCAACTTGCGCGCGGCCATCGGCGACAGTGCAGTAGGCACCGAAGGCGTAGAAGAGTTGCAAACCATCGCAACCCTGCTCGAAGCCCAGGGCTACGCCGCCGACAGGATCGTGATTGACCCTTCGGTCGTCCGCGGCCTCGGCTACTACACGGGCCCAGTCTATGAAGCCGAACTCACCTTTGAGATCAAAGACGAAAAGGGGCGACCTCGGCAGTTCGGCTCCGTCGCAGGGGGCGGTCGCTACAACGGCCTTGTGCAACGTTTCACCGGCCAAGAGGTTCCCGCAACCGGCGTATCCATCGGCGTTGACCGCTTGCTCGCAGCGCTCCGCATGAAGGGCCGCGTCGCCGCCACTCCCCCCGGTCCTGTGGTCGTCACGGTCATGGACAAGGCCCGCATGGCCGACTACCAACAAATGGTGTCTGAACTGCGCGCCGCAGGCATCCGGGCCGAGGTGTACTTGGGCAACCCCAAGAACTTTGGCAACCAGCTGAAGTACGCAGACAAGCGGCTTAGCCCGGTGGCAATCATCCAAGGTTCAGACGAGGCAGAGCGCGGCGTGGTGCAAATCAAGGACCTGATCCTTGGGGCCAAAATCGCCGAGAGCGCCTCACTTGAGGAATGGAAAGCCCAACCCGCCCAACGCGAAATTTCGCGCGCCGATCTGGTGGAAGAGGTTCGCAAGTGCCTGGAGCAGTAGACAAAATCGCAGACCGGGCCGAAGCCGCACGGGTGCTAGAGGCGTTTCAACACGCCGGTGCCACCCCGGTGGAAACCGACCTTTTGCAGCCCGCCGAAACCCTGTTGGACCTATACGGCGAAGACATTCGGGGCCGTGCCTTCATCACCCAAGACCCCGATCAGGGTGAGATGATGCTGCGCCCCGATTTCACAGTACCCGTCGTGCAAATGCACATGGACAACATCGAGGCCGGCGGCCCCGAGCCCGCGCGCTACGCCTATATGGGTGAGGTGTTTCGCAAGCAAGAAAGCGACGCGACCCGCGCCCGTGAATACCTACAGGTTGGCTTTGAGCTGTTTGATCGTACCGATCCCGCGCGCGCCGACGCTGAGGTTTTTGCTCTGTTTTCAGAGGTTTTGTCGCCGCTCAATGTGCGGGCTGTGACCGGGGATATTGGCATCCTGATTGCGGTCGTAAATGGGCTGTCCACGTCCGAACGTCGCCGCGCAGCCCTGCGACGCCACATCTGGCGTCCGCGCCGGTTCCGCACGTTGCTAGACCGCTTTACGGGGCGCAACCCGGTGCCCGCGCACCGCGCAGCCCTAATCGCGGACCCGCGAGCGGCCTTGGCCGTGGCTCGGGACGCCGTGCAAGTCGGCAAACGCGCCCCGCAGGAGGTCGCGGACCGGATCGAAGCCCTTCGGGTCGACGCCGCAACCCCGCCCATCGGCGAAGCTGAGGCAGATGTGATCGACGCGGTGCTGGACCTTAAGGCCCCGCTGTCCGGCGCGCTGCAAATCCTGCGCGACATCGCCATCGACCTGCCCGCAATTTCGTATGCTACCGACATGTTTGAAGCCCGGCTTGAGGCACTAGACGCGGCCGGTATCACAATCGCCGACATCCCGTTTGAGGCCACCTATGGGCGCACCTCGATGGAATATTACGACGGTTTTGTGTTTGGATTTACCGGCGCACCACATCTGCCGCCTGTGGCCACTGGCGGGCGCTATGACGCACTGACCTCGGTGTTGGGCCAGGGCCGCGCAATCCCGGCTGTGGGCGGCGTCATTCGCCCCGCCCTTGTCCGCCAAATGCGGGAGAACCTCACATGACGCTCAAGCTGGGGGTGCCGTCCAAGGGGCGGCTGATGGAAAAGACATTTCAATGGTTTGGCAAGCGTGGGTTGACGCTGTCGCGCACTGGATCGGAGCGGGAATATGCTGGCGCGGTTGAGGGGGCAGACATCGAGCTGGTCCTGCTTTCGGCAGGTGAAATCCCGCGCGAATTATCCGCCGGGCGCATCCATTTGGGCGTCACGGGGTCGGACCTTGTGCGGGAAAAACTGAGCCTTTGGGACCAGCGGGTCGAAGAGCTTGCGCTGATGGGTTTTGGTCATGCGGACCTGATCCTAGCGGTGCCGGTCGCGTGGGCGGATGTGGACACCTTGGATGATCTGGACGCGGTTGCCGCCGCGTTTCGTGCGCAGCACGGTCATCGTCTGCGGATTGCCACGAAATATCACCGTCTGGTGCGTGACTATTTGCGCGACGCGGGCGTGGCCGACTATCAACTTGTCGATAGCCAAGGCGCGACGGAGGGCACTGTCAAGAATGAGACGGCAGAGGCCATCGCGGACATCACCTCAACCGGCGAAACGCTGCGTGCGAACCACCTGAAAGTTTTGGGCGGCGGGCCGATCCATCAAAGCCAAGCGACGCTGTTTCGGTCACGGGCGGCAGATTGGACAGTTGAAGACCGCGCTGAGCTAAAGCGACTTGAGGGTATTTTGGGCCTCTGACCCAATAGGTCACGCCTTATGTCCTATTGTTGCGCGCGCGCAACAAAGGGTCAGTCTATATTACTGATAATTAACGTATATTTAACAAAGTCCACATCGCATTAACCACAAGATGTGGGGCGGTGTCCCTCTATTTTGCGGTACGTTGGTGTCTTGATGCAACCGCGATCTGGTCATTGTGTTCATGTGTATTAAATGCCTGATCAGTGCAACCTGAGGCGCTGCATAATTCAGACCGCCTGCCCCCTATTTTGACGGCCAAATTCAGACGCCTTTACCCTCCCGCATCTCCACCATTGACCAAGCCCGAAAACCGCATCATATCCCCATCATGACCGACATCGACAAAATCCGAAATTTCTCCATCGTCGCGCACATCGACCACGGAAAATCCACGCTCGCTGATCGCCTGATCCAGGAGACGAACACCGTCGCCGTTCGGGACATGAAAGAGCAACTGCTTGATTCCATGGACATTGAGCGCGAGCGTGGCATCACAATCAAGGCCAACACCGTGCGGATCGATTACACCGCCGACGATGGTCAGGATTATGTGCTGAACCTGATCGATACCCCCGGCCACGTCGACTTTGCCTATGAGGTCTCCCGCTCTATGCGTGCGGTTGAGGGTTCTTTGTTGGTGGTCGACAGCACGCAAGGTGTTGAGGCGCAGACGCTGGCTAACGTGTATCACGCGCTGGATGCAGACCACGAAATCGTGCCGGTTTTGAACAAAATCGACCTGCCCGCGTCAGATTGTGACCGTGTGGCCGAGCAGATTGAGGATGTGATCGGGATTGATGCCTCTGAGGCCATTCAGGTTTCGGCCAAGACAGGCGTCGGCATCCGTGAAACGCTTGAGTCCATTGTCAAACATCTGCCTGCGCCCAAGGGCGATCCGGATGCGCCGCTTAAGGCGATGCTGGTGGACAGTTGGTACGATTCGTATCTGGGCGTGATCGTTTTGATCCGCGTTATTGATGGCCGCCTGAAAAAAGGTGAACGCGTTAAGTTTTTGTCGAATGGGACCACGCACCATGTGGACCGGATTGGCGTGTTCCGCCCGGCGATGGCCGAAATCGATAGCCTCGGCCCCGGTGAAATCGGGTTCCTGACGGCGTCAATCAAGCAGGTCCGTGACACGCGCGTGGGTGATACGATCACCCATCAAAAGTCCGAAGTTGAGGCTTTGCCCGGCTTTAAGCCCGCACAGCCAGTGGTGTTTTGTGGGCTGTTCCCCGTGGACGCCGCCCAGTTTGAGGACATGCGCGACAGCATCGACAAACTCGCGCTGAACGACGCATCCTTTAGCTTTGAGATGGAAACATCCGCGGCTCTTGGGTTTGGTTTCCGCTGTGGTTTCCTTGGGTTGCTGCACCTTGAGGTGATCCGTGACCGGATTGAGCGCGAGTATGACATCGATCTGATAACCACCGCGCCGAGCGTTATTTATGACATTCACATGAAGGACGGCACGGTCGAGCAGCTGCATAACCCTGCGGATATGCCAGACCTGACCGTTGTAGATCACATCGAAGAGCCGCGGATCAAGGCCACGATCCTGGTGCCCGATGAATACTTGGGCGACGTTCTGAAACTGTGCCAAGACCGTCGCGGCCTACAGTTGGATCTGACCTATGCAGGGTCACGGGCGATGGTTGTGTATGACCTGCCTCTGAACGAGGTCGTGTTTGATTTCTACGACCGCCTGAAATCGGTGACGAAGGGCTATGCCTCGTTCGACTACCAAATGATTGGTTACCGCGAAGACAATTTGGTTAAGATGTCAGTGCTGGTCAACGACGAGCCCGTGGACGCCTTGTCAATGATGGTGCACCGCGAACGCGCCGAAACACGCGGTCGTGCGATGGTCGAAAAGCTCAAGGAGCTGATCCCGCGCCACATGTTCAAAATCCCGATCCAAGCGGCCATCGGCGGCAAGGTAATCGCGCGCGAAACCCTGTCGGCCATGCGTAAGGACGTGACCGCCAAGTGTTACGGCGGTGATGCCACTCGGAAGAAGAAGCTGCTTGAAAAGCAGAAAGCCGGTAAGAAAAAGATGCGCCAGTTCGGCAAGGTAGAGATCCCGCAGCAGGCGTTTATCAATGCATTGAAAATGGATAGCTAAGGCTGTCCGTTTTGGCGGCTGTGCTGGCCATAAGGCGCGCACAGCCACCGATCCAGTTGACCCATATCAACGCGAGCGTCTGAGGCCGGGCGCATAGTTCATCCGCATAACGGAGGATGAACCCATGGCTGCAAGCCCAACCTATGCTGAAATAAAAACCCGACTGCTGGACAGACGTGCTCAGTTAACCCGTCAGATGCAGATCATCGAACGGGATCTGGACCAGCCCGCCCCCCGAGACGCGGAAGACGCTGCAAGTGAGCGGCAGGGTGATGAGGTCATGGAGGCGCTTGGCATCCATGACGCCCAAGAGGTTCGCGCGATTGATGCCGCCCTCGCCCGGATCGAAACCGGCGAATACGGCATCTGTCAAAAGTGTGGTGACGACATTTCCGCCGCGCGCCTAGAGGCCGTGCCCACCGCATCGCTGTGTCGAAACTGCGCGCGGTAGCAAAGCGGCAGTTCGCTATTGTACAGCGCGTTCGATGGCCTGCCCGGCGCTCGTGATGTCACGGCCCACGCCTTGGATTGTTCCACAGGCAGTCAGGGCCACCAACATTGCCACCATCACACAAATACGGGTCATGCCGCGTTCTCCTTTGGTCTTCATATGTATTAACCATATCCAAACGAGCGCGACCAGCGCCCTAGACTGGGTCGGCGAAAGGGTGCTGTTAGATATCCAGCACGCAAATGCCTTTGGCGCCGCCCTCACACATCGCGACCAATTGCGCCCCTGCGGTAATGTGATCGGGGTGAACTAAATACGCGTCACGGGCGGCCGCATCCTCAAAATCGATGGTGACGGCATGGGTATAGCCGCGCGCGGCGCCCTCACGGCTCGTATTTGGGCCGGCACGGACCGGGCCCATGCCAGCGACGGCGCTGCGCAGATCCTCTAGTTTCGCCCAAAGTGCGTCGATCTCAGCCTGCGGAATGCTGGCTTTGATCTGGCACAAAACGATGTGGCGTACGGGGTCGGGGGCTGGGCGCAGGCGGCCATTGATCTCTAGCAGATTGCCCTCTGGATCCTCGACATAGACGTGGCGCAGCCCGGGGATTGCGAACTCTCCGGTGACGGAATGGGGCACGCCCGCCGCGGCTAGCCGCGCGATCACACCGTCCAGATCATCGACCTGAAGCGCCACGTGGCCACCAATACTGGGGTTATGGGCCATGTTGTTTTTGGCCGCAAATTCCGGGTCTGGCGCGATCAGATGTAGGCCAGTGTGGCCCTCACGCCCGTCACCCAAAAGCGCGAGCTTGTCTGGATCACCCGGAAGGTAGCCGCGCGTTTCGGGAAAGGCCCATGTGCCCAGCGTCATGCCCAGAATTTCGGTATAGAACCGAGCGGTTTGCGGCACGTTGCGTGCCTCTAGATTGACGTGATGTATGGACCAAGCCATGCGCATCCCCCCGTTTCGCAGCAAGTCTATTGCGGGCAGCTTGCGACGTACGCTGAGGATTATCCAGCGTTCTTTGGCGGCAGGGCGGCTGCGTTAACGGATTGGCCACAATGGTTAAGGAATACCCCAACTTGACCACCCTAGCGTCACATTCTGGCCCTTTACCAAGGGCAGGCTGATCTTAGGCTTTTCGAAGCATGACCTCCTCCCATTGGGACCCGGTTGAGCCGAACGTTTTTGGCCCACCGGCGTTTCCAGAAAGGTCCGCGTGTCCCTCGCACGCGGGCCTTTTTGCGGCTTGGGACTGGCGGAGGGCAGGCAGCACCCCTAGCTTGAGGTCAAAGGAGATTTCCCATGACCAACCCGTTACTTGCCGATTGGACTGCCCCGCACGCCCTGCCCCCGTTTGAGGCACTGGAGGATGCGCATTTTGGCCCCGCGTTTGACGCCGCCGAAGCAGAAGGCCGCGCTGCAATTGCGGCGATTGCCGACGCCCCAGAGCCGCCGACATTCGCCAACACAATCGAAGCGTTGGAACGCGCGGACAAGCTGCTCGACCGGGTGGCGGGCGTGTTTTACAATATCGTAGGTTCGGACAGTAACCCCGAGCGTGAGGCGCTGATGCGCGATCTGGCCCCGCGCATGTCGGCCTATGCCAGCGAAATCACCAACAACGCGGCCCTGTTTGCCCGCATTCAAACTCTGTGGGATGCGCGCGATGATCTGGGCCTTAGCCCGGAACAGGCACGGGTTTTGATGCTGTATCACCGCAGTTTTGTACGCTCGGGTGCCGCACTAGAAGGTGCGGCTCGCGATAGGCTGACGGAGGTGAAATCACGTCTGGCAACACTGGGAACAACGTTCACCCAAAACCTGCTGGCCGATGAGCGGTCGTGGTTTATGACGTTGTCCGAGGATGATCTAGAGGGCCTACCTGATTTTGTGGTAGCCTCGGCGCGTGCCGCGGGTGAGGAAAAGGACGCAGGCGGGCCGGTCGTGACGCTGTCACGGTCATTGATCACGCCGTTTCTACAGTTTTCGCCGCGCCGGGATCTACGTGCCAAGGCCTTTGCGGCATGGACCGCGCGGGGCGCAAACGGCGGCGACACGGACAACCGCGCCATCTGCGCCGAGATCCTAGCCTTGCGCGCGGAGCGTGCCCAGTTGCTCGGCTACGACACCTTTGCCGACTATAAGCTTGAAACCGAGATGGCCCGCACACCGGACGCGGTACGCGGTTTGTTGATGCAAGTCTGGGAACCCGCGAAAGCCGCCGCCGACAAGGACGCGAAAATCCTAGAAGCGATGCTGCACAAGGACGGATACGAAGGTCCGTTGGAGCCATGGGATTGGCGCTATTACGCATCGATCCGGCGCAAGGCTGAGCATGACTTGGATGAGGCAGAGCTAAAGCCGTATTTGCAACTGGACCGCATGATTGAGGCGTCGTTTGCCTGTGCGAACCGGCTGTTTGGGTTGGAGTTTGCGCCCCTCGACGTCCCGCTTTACCACCCTGATGCCCGCGCATGGGAGGTCACGCGCAACGGCGCGCCTGTCGCGGTTTTCGTTGGCGATTACTTTGCCCGTGGGTCCAAACGGTCGGGGGCGTGGTGTTCAGCGATGCGGTCACAGTCCAAGCTGGACGGGGCCGTGACGCCGATCGTCGTGAATGTTTGCAACTTCGCCAAATCTGACCCCGCGCTGCTGTCCTATGACGATGCGCGCACCTTGTTCCATGAATTCGGCCACGCCCTGCACCAGATGTTGTCGAACGTCACCTATGGGCTGATTTCCGGGACCTCGGTGGCCCGTGATTTCGTGGAACTGCCCAGCCAACTTTATGAGCATTGGCTGGAGGTGCCCGAGGTGTTGGAAGAATTCGCAACCCACGCCGACACAGGCGCGCCGATGCCACGCGACCTGTTGGACCGCCTGTTGGGCGCGGCCACCTATGACATGGGCTTTTCCACCGTGGAATACGTAGCCTCGGCGCTGGTCGATTTGGCGTTCCATGAGGCCGCCGACGCCCCAGCCGACCCGATGCAAAAACAGGCCGAAGTGCTTGAGGCGATTGGCATGCCCCGCGCAATCCCGATGCGCCATGCGACGCCGCATTTTGCCCATGTGTTCGCAGGCGACGGATATTCCGCCGGGTACTACAGCTATATGTGGTCCGAGGTGATGGACGCCGACGCATTCGATGCCTTTGGCGAAGCGGGCGGCCCGTTTGACCCCGAAATCGCCGCCAAGCTAGAGGAATTCATCCTATCGGCGGGCGGCTCGGAAGAGGCGGATGTGCTGTATACCAAGTTCCGGGGCCGGATGCCGGGGGTTGAGGCTTTGCTCAAGGGACGGGGGCTGTTGACAGCCTGATCCATCCGTTAGGGGGCGGGTGCGCCTGCCCCCCACAAATGCGCCATGGGTGACCAGCCTTCGATGCCGCTGACGCGGACCTCGCACCAGCCGTCGGCGCATTCGCCCAAACGTGCCACCACACCTTCTTGGGCGTAGGCGACGATACGGGTGCTGGGGTCGGGTTTCGCGTGCAGGGGCAGTTTATCGAGCGTCACAATAGCGGTACGCGCCCCCGAAAGCAGCGAATAATGCATCCAACCGCCTGCCCCGTCGCGATCAACTACACGGCGCCAATGGCCATATTCACTGACGACTTGCAGGGGCATGTTGCGCCGTTTGAACACCCAATCCACCCGGTGCGTGCGCGAAGGGCCGCGCCGCACATTGCCCTCAGCCGCCTTGAGCGAGACAAAGCGCGGCAAAGGCAGATTGGTCACAGGGCCGCGTTCGGCGGCGGGTTGGGCCACGACCTCGGTGGCTTGTGCAACGGGCGCCCATGCCGTCAGCCCGATCAGTAGTGCGAACGCAAGCCTGCGCATCATGTGTGAGGTCCTGTATCGTCTGATCTGCGCCCGTTTCGGGCTGCGTTTCACGCCTTGCACGTGGCTGTCAGTTTGTCACTATGGGGGTTATAAATCTAGAGCAGAGCGCGTTTATGGCGCGACAAATCCTAAGCCAAGCGCACCAGCGGCGCGACAATTCCAACGGAGAGCGGTCAAATGGCAGGCAAAAAGCTGACAGTTGTGGTCACCCGGAGACTGCCTGAGGCGGTTGAGACCCGCATGATGGAGCTTTTTGATGTCGAGCTGCGCGAAGATGACACGCCGATGTCTCGTGCGGAACTGGTCGCTGCGATGGGGCGCGCCGACGTCTTGGTGCCTACGATCACCGACACGATTGACGCGGGCCTGTTGGGTCAAGCCGGGGACAGACTGAAGCTGATTGCGAACTACGGTGCGGGTGTCGACAACATTGATGTTTCCACCGCGCGGCAGCGAGGCATTTTGGTCAGCAACACGCCTGGCGTTTTGACCGAAGACACCGCCGATATGACCATGGCCCTCATGCTGTCCGTCACGCGGCGCATCCCTGAGGGCATGGCCGTGATGCAAAAGGGCAATTGGGATGGATGGTCGCCCACTGCCCTTTTGGGGGGCCGCTTGGCCGGGCGACGGCTGGGTATTTTGGGCATGGGGCGGATTGGGCAGGCTGTGGCGAGACGTGCGGCGGCCTTTGGGATGCAGGTGCATTATCACAACCGACGCCGCCTACATGCGGGCCTAGAAGAGCCTTTGGAGGCAACCTATTGGGAAAGCCTTGACCAGATGATTGCGCGCATGGACGTGTTATCGATCAACTGCCCCCATACGCCATCAACCTTTCACCTGATGAACGCGCGACGGCTGAAGTTGATGAAACCCACGGCTGTGATTGTGAATACCTCCCGCGGGGAAGTCGTGGATGAAAACGCGCTGACCCGGATGCTGCGCGCAAATGAAATCGCAGGTGCAGGGCTGGATGTGTATGAGCATGGCCGCACCGTAAACCCGCGCCTGCGCGAGTTAAGCAACGTCGTGCTTTTGCCGCATATGGGATCGGCCACACACGAGGGGCGCGTTGAAATGGGCGAGAAAGTCTTGATTAATATCAAGACGTTCGATGATGGTCACCGCCCGCCAGATTTGGTTGTGCCAAGCATGTTGTAGGGGGCTCTGCCCCCGGCCTTCGGCCTCCCCCGGGATATTTAAAAACCAAAGAGTTGGGATCAGGGGGTGAGGATCGCGTTGTCGATCAAGAGCACCGGGCCGAAGTCCGCTGCGAGCAACAGGACCGCGTGTGACGCAAGTGGGACGTTGGGCAGTTCTGAGAGATCGGCGGCGGCTCGGATATCTACGGATTGTAAGGTAGCGCGCGGTTCTGCCGTGATTTGAGCAGAAACTTTTTCAACGATTTGGCTGGGCGTGGCGCCCTGTGCAGCCATGGTTTGTGCCGCATTCAGCGCCTGTGACAGGACAATGCTGGCCGCGCGATCCTGTGCGTCGAGGCGCAGGTTCCGCGAGGACATTGCGAGGCCGTCGGGTTCACGGACGGTTTCGTGGGCCACGATTTCAACTGGAATTTCGAGATCGCGGACCATCTGGCGGATCACGAGGACTTGTTGGTAGTCCTTTTGGCCAAACCATGCACGGGCGGGTTGAACCAAGTTGAACAGTTTGGTGACAACGGTCGCAACGCCCCGAAAATGGCCGGGCCGCAGTGCGCCCATCAACATGTCCGCCAGTTTGGGTGTCTCAACAATTGTATCCGCGCCTTCGGGGTACATTTGCGCAGCCGTGGGGCAGAATACGAGATCGACGCCTGCGGCCTCTAGCTGGGCGAGGTCCTCTGAGAGGGTGTCGGGGTATTTGGCCAAATCTTCGGGATTGCCGAACTGCGTAGGGTTCACAAAGATCGACACGACCACAGCATCAGACGCGGCGCGCGCGGCCTGTACAAGAGCCATATGGCCTGCGTGCAGAGCCCCCATCGTGGGCACAAACCCGGTATTGGCGGGCAACAATGCGCGGGCGGCGCGCAGGTCGGATTTGGTGTGAACGACTTTCATGCGCGTCGCTTATCCGGCCCGGTTGCCTGCATCAATGCGGCATGAAGGGCGCAACTTTGGCGACAGGTCGTTTTCGGATGGGTTTGCGTCGGGTGGGATTGTGGGCGACGCGCTTTTTTGGACAATGTAGGCGCAACTAGATCTCCGGGAGTGTTGCAATGAAAACGGAAGTAAAAGCCCTCGTTGTTGGCGGTGGTGCCGTGGGCAACGGCATCGCCTATCATTTGGCAAAAGCCGGTTGGTCCGACGTGATGTTACTGGAGCGTGATGAGCTGACCTCTGGCTCAACGTGGCACGCAGCCGGACTGTTGCCCCTGTTCAACATGAGCTATGCCACGAGCCACATTCACGACTATTCCGTGAAGTTCTACAAGTCGTTGGAAGAAGAGACCGGCTTGAACGCGGGCTTTTCCGTGGTGGGCAATTTGCGCATGGCACAGACCCAAGCGCGCATGGATGAATACATGCTGTATGCATCCACGGCCGAAACCGTGGGCGTGCCCTATGAATGGATGACGCCCGCACAAATCAAGGAGCGGTGGCCACTGGTGCGCACCGAGGACCTTGAGGGCGCGATTTTTCACCCCACAGACGGCTATATCAACCCCGCCGACGTCACGATGGCCATGGCCAAGGGTGCCCGTCAGCGCGGCGTCACAATTGAGCGCAAATGGCAGGTCGATGGCTATGAATGGAAGGGTGATCACTGGGAAGTCACCTGCACCAAGATGGCCGACAAGGGCGGCAATCTGGTCGCGACCGAAGAACAGGTTGTGGTCAAGGCAGAGCATGTCGTCACCGCCACGGGCAACCACGCCCAACGCACCGCAAAACTGCTGGGCATCAAATCCCCTGCGATCCCTGTGGAACACCAGTTCATCGTGACCGAACCCGACCCGATGCTGCAAGAATATCGTAAAACCCACGGTGAGCACCCCGTGCTGCGTGACGCGGACGCCAAGTGGTACGTGCGTGAAGAACGCGGCGGCTGGATTCTTGGCCCCTATGAGAAAAACGCGCCTGCGTGTTTTGAGTACGGTGTGCCGGACAGCTTCCGT
Source organism: Thalassobacter sp. (assembly GCF_982993085.1). Classification (NCBI taxonomy): domain Bacteria; kingdom Pseudomonadati; phylum Pseudomonadota; class Alphaproteobacteria; order Rhodobacterales; family Roseobacteraceae; genus Thalassobacter; species Thalassobacter sp. The sequence continues at coordinate 25,313 of NZ_CEZFMW010000010.1, forward strand.
GCGGATCTGTTTCCGCTGGATCTGGAGCGGATCGAAGAAGAATACATGTCCTTCATCCACCGCATCCCCTCATCGGAGGAAGTCGGCCTTAAGGACGACTTCAACGGCCCGATCTGCTACACCCCTGACGGCAACCCGCTGGTCGGCCCCGCACCCGGTTTGCGCAACATGTGGCTGGCTGAGGGCTTTAGCTTTGGGATCACGGCTGCGGGTGGCACAGGCTATTACCTTGCGCAGATGATGGTTGAGGGTGAGGCTGAGATCGACATGGCCTCGCTTGACCCGAAACGTTTCGGTTCGTGGGTGACAACGGAATATGCGGCGCGCAAGAACGAGGAGTCCTATGACCACGTTTACATCCTTCACCACCCGGATGAAGAGCGCCCCGCCTGCCGCCCCCTAAAAACCGCGCCTGCCTATGACCGGCAAAAGGCGCGGGGGGCGCAGTTTGGCTGCGTGAACGGTTGGGAACGGCCCAACTATTTTGGCCCGCTTGATGCCCCCGATAGCTTTGACCACGACGCGCGGTCCTTTCGGCGTGGGGCGTGGTGGGACTATGCCAAAGACGAGGCGCACGCCATCCGCGAAGGCGTTGGCCTAATTGATGCGACGGCCTTTACCAAGCATGTGCTGTCCGGACCCGGCGCAACACAGTTCCTCGATTGGTTCACCACAAACAAGCTGCCCCGTGTGGGCCGCATCAACCTGACCTACGCGTTGACGGCGGCGGGCACGACGCGCACGGAATACACCATCGTACGCCGTGGTGAGGACAGCTATTACCTTGTGTCTGCTGGCGCTTGGCAAGCCTATGACGCCGATTTCCTGCGGGCCGCCATTGCGGACAAAACGGCCGAGTTTGGGGCGATGACGTTGCAGGACGTGACATCGCAGTATGGTGTGTTTGCGATTGCGGGGCCAAAATCCCGCGATGTGTTGGGCGCTTTGATCAGTGATGCGAACCCCGAAACCGCGCTGTCTAACAAGCGGTTCCCGTGGCTGTCGTCGCAGGACATTGAGCTAAAGATGTGCCCCACAATGGCGATCCGCGTGGCCTACACCGGTGAGCTGGGCTGGGAGCTGCACCACCCGATTGAAATGCAGAACTATCTGTTTGATCAACTGATGCAAGCAGGTGAGCCGCACGGGCTGAAACTGGTTGGCGCGCGAGCGCAAAACTGGCTCCGGCAGGAGAAATCCTATCGCGCGTTTGGCACCGAATTGGGGCGCGATGCGACGCCGCTAGAGGCCGGGCTGGACCGGTTTGTTGACCTGAGCAAGGATTTCCACGGCAAAGCGGCGATGGAGGCCATTGGCATTCGCTCCAAGTGTGTGACGCTTTTGGTGGATGGGCCTGCGGATGCCGATCCGTGGGGCCGTGAGGCGCTGTATGCTGGCGACACCAAGGTCGGACGTCTGACCTCGGGCGGATATTCGCCAGCGTTTGGACGGTCCATCGGGATGGGCTATGTGCGACCTGATCTGGCGGAACCGGGCACCAAGCTGATGGCCAAAATCCAAGACAAACTGTGGCCCGTGGAGGTGACTGTCGACAGCCCCTATGACCCGACCAACGCCACCATCCGCAAGGACGGCTAGGCCATTTGAAGCAGAAGCCCGTGGGGCGGCGATGCCGTTCCCGGGCTTACTTTTCTGATTGATCCACCTTGCGGGCAATCAGCATGATGTTGTTGGCTGGCATCGGATAGGTCGAGACACGCAGCTGCAGCGCCTCTAGGACCGAAGCCACAGCCCCCAAGTCCTTGTATCCAAGCCCCTCGTGCCGCGCGAGAAGTTCGGAATGGAAATCTGCATCTCCCGGCGATGTGGTCATCCCCTCGCGCAGGAACGGCCCATAGATCGCGAGCATCCCATTGGGCGACAGGCTCTGGCTGGCCTCATCCAGCAAAACCGCCAAGTCTGCATCTGTGATCAGGTGCAAAAGGTTCACCACGATCACGACATCCACTGGCCCGCGCTGCTGCGCCCAACCTTGGGCGCAGGCATCCATGTGCACAGGTGGTCGGACGTTTTCGAGACCCATTACCGTGCGATACGCTTCGATTGACGCACGGCGCATGGCGCTGATGTCCGTCGGCTGCCACATCAGCTCTGGAAAGGCCGCGCCATGGGCCACGATGTGCTGCCCTGTACCAGACGCGATTTCCAGCACCCGGCCACTGCTGGGCAAGTATTTGGCCAATACGTCTTGGATCGGCTTGATGTTCCGTTCTGCTGCGACAGAAAACTTCTGAGCAATGATGTCATCAGACTCAGGGACTGTGCTTGGGGCCCGGTCGGAGGGTTTTGGTGTCATGCAAATCGCTCCGGAGCAAAGGCTTTGACTGTGGTGGTTTCTAGTTCGGGTGGGCGGGCACCGATGATATCTGCCAAAAGACGAGACGCCGCAGGAGCCGTTTGGAACCCATAGCCGCCCTGTCCCGCGCACCAGATGAACGACGGCTCAGCCGGATCAGGGCCCAGCACAAGACGGCGGTCTGGGGCAAAAGTGCGTAGCCCCGCCCATGTCGATAGCGGGCGTGTTACCTCGGGCGTGACGGCCTCTTGGTAGCGGGCAAGCCCCTCAGCCAGCGCCATATCATCGGCGAAGGCGTCCATGGGCGCGCTCGGCTCTTCTTCTGCGGGGGAAACCAACAACGCGCCTGCATCAGGCTTGGCATACCACGTTTCATTTGCGCCGATCATCATTGGGTAGTCCGCCGTGGGTTGCCCACCGGGGGCAGCTAGCCGCGCCATGGACCGCCGCATCGGCGTCAGGCCCATTGGCCTTACTCTGGCCATCGCTGCCACACCGTCCGCCCAAGCGCCAGCCGAATTGACCACATGCCGCGCAGTTACGGTGACAGCACCCGCACTGACGCGCCATCCGCCCTTTAGTTTATCGATCGCTGTGACTGTTCGGCCCGTCTCAGTCGCCCCACCAGCGGCGCGAATGGTGCGCGCGCCGTCTTGGATCATTCGGTCAGTATCCAGATCATAAGCAGCCGAGTGGTACCCGGCCCCCGCCAGCGCGTCCCCATCTAGGATGGGGATCATATCGACCGCCTCAGACGGGCTAAGCGGGGTCAAGCCATAGGCCGCGATATCCCGCGCCAAATCTTCCGCTTGTGCGGGCGTGCCCAAAAACAACAAGCCACGCGGCGAGGTATAGCCATTGGCATGATGGACTTGTCCGCTGGCTTTGTTGAGAGCGATCACCTCTGCAAGGCCGTAGGATTCCTCAAACAGCGCCGCGGACCGACCCGAGGCGTGATATCCCAACGCAGCCTCACCCTCCCACAGGCAAACGGACCCAAGCGCGGACAGCGCGGCACCTGCGGATGTTCCGGCAATGCCGCCGCCTATAATCAAGAAATCGATATCCATTCTTGCCTGAAGTTACACAAAATATGAGGTGATCCAACCTATCCAAAAGTTATATTTCAATCGGAACCCATTTTGCGAAACAACGTAAAGGTTTGAATGCTTTTGTGTGCCTGATGAAAACAAAAGGGCGCGCCAGCTTTCACTGACACGCCCCGTTGCACCGCATTTTCAGCGGCTAGATCGTGACCCGACTCAGTTCGGGATGTCGCCGGTGATACCTTCGACGTAGAAATCCATCGTCACCAGTTGCACGTCCGTAGCAACTTCGCCCTCAGCCAAGAACGGTGTGCCGTCTTGCTTGGTGATGGGGCCTGTGAAGGGGTGATATGTGCCGTTGGAAATAGCCTCGACCATCGCAAGAGCTTCGGCTTTGACCGACGCGGGAACTTCATCTGTGATCTCACCGATGACCACTTCGCCTTCGGGCATGCCGCCCCAGCTTGCGGTTTGCTCGTAGGTGCCATCCATCAGTTGGCCAACGCGCTTGATGTAGTAGGGCGACCAATCGTCGATGATCGACGCGATGCGCGGCTTAGGACCGAATGCAGCCATGTCAGAGGCTTGGCCAAAGGTGAACACGCGGCCACCGTTTGCGTTGGCTTCCTGTGCTGCCGCCTGTGGTGCCGTCGAGTCAGTGTGCTGCAGGATCACGTCAACGCCTTGCTCGATCATCGCTTTTGCGGCGTCGGCTTCTTTGGCGGGGTCGAACCATGTATAGGCCCAGATCACGACCATTTCGACGTCAGGGTTCACCTTGGACGCATGCAGGTAGGCCGAGTTGATGCCTTGGATCACTTCGGGAATGGGGAACGAAGCGATGTAACCGATTTTGTTGGTTTCGGTCATGTTGCCTGCGATGTGGCCCAGAACGGCGCGGCCTTCGTAGAATCGCGCGTCATAGGTCGAGACGTTGTCGTGCAGACGCTTGTAGCCTGTTGCGTGCTCAAACTTGATGTCGGGGAATTTGGCGGCGACGTTGTTGGTCGCGTCCATGTACCCGAACGATGTGGTAAAGATGATGTCCGCGCCAGACAGCGCCATCTGCGTCATCACACGCTCGGCGTCAGGACCTTCGGGGACGCTTTCTTGGAACACGGTTTCGACCGCATCGCCAAACTCAGCTTCGACAGCAAGACGGCCCTGATCGTGCTGGTAGGTCCAGCCACCATCACCGATGGGTCCGACGTACACAAAGCCGACTTTGGTTTTCTCGTGGCCATCCGCGAATGCGGTCGTAGCAAGGCCCACCGCCAGTGCGGCCGAGGCCAGAAGTTTCGTGAGTTTCATGGGTATCCCCCTGTTGGATGTGCCCCTAGTGAGAGGCATGGAATGATTTGCCAAGATCGGCTGGTGCGTTGTGCGCCGCGCGTTTTCGGTCCGCCGAGATCACGACCAGCACGATGATAGTTATGAGGTAAGGCGACATGGACAAGACCTCCACAGGAATCTTGGCCCCTGCGGCCTGAAGGTTGAGCTGCAAAACCGTGATTCCGCCAAAAAGATAGGCACCCACGATAATTCGACCCGCCTTCCAGCTGGCGAATACCACAATCGCCAGCGCGATCCACCCCGCACCAGCCGTCATACCTTCGGTCCATGAGGGCACGCGCACAAGGCTCAGGTACGCACCGCCCAAGCCCGCACAACCGCCGCCAAAGGCAATCGCCATCAGCCTAACGCGGATCACGTTATAACCAAGCGCGTGTGCCGCATCATGGCTTTCGCCCACTGCGCGCAGGATAAGCCCCCCGCGCGTAAATTTTAAAAACGCCCACACCGCGACGACAATAGCGATGGACACATAGACCATGGCGTCGTGGCGGAACAGGATCGTGCCCAAAACCGGCAGGTCAGACAGCGGCCCAAGGTCCAGCTTGCCAATGCCCGGCGCCTTGATCCCGATGTAGCCTTGGCCCATCAACGCCGACAGCCCCAGACCAAACAGCGTCAGGGCAAGGCCCGTTGCCACTTGGTTTGACATCAGAAACTGCGTCAACACCCCAAACAGCATCGACAACAGCGCGCCGCCCGCAGCAGCCGCGACAAACCCCAGCGGCGCAGAGCCGGTTTCGACCGCAATCATAAAGCCGCAAACCGCGCCCATGATCATCATGCCCTCAACCCCAAGGTTCAGCACGCCAGCTTTTTCGACGACCAATTCACCAATAGCGGCCAACAGAATGGGCGTTGCCGCCACCATGAGAGAGGCCAGCAAGAGAAGCCAATTGATGGAAGACAGGTCCATTATGCTGCTCCTAAACCGTGCGCAAAAACATGCAAGACACCAAAGCCAAGGCCAGCGCCACACAGCATTTGGCCCACATGATGCAGCGATGGTTTATGCACCCTCAGCCACGCGGGCGACCGGCCAATCCAGCGCACGACCACAATCGCCGAAATCGCAACGCCCAGCGCGATCGCAACATGAGCGAGCACAAACCAAATGATCGCGCCAGCGCCAAGCCCGTGCACCATGAACGGCATCATAACGCCCATCGTTGCGCCCATTCCTAAAGGAGCCATCCGGGTCATCAGACCACCCCTTTCCGGCCAAACCGCACGCGGTAGTGCGTGGCCACGTCCACCCCTAAAAGGAAGAACAGCAACATCCCTTGAAACGCCTGAATAGCCGCGCCAGGGATCGACAGCATAAAGGACGCAAGTTCTCCACCAATGTAGGTGAGCGCCATCAAAAGCCCCGCGAGCAAAATTCCAATCGGGTGAAGCCGTCCAAGGAAAGCGACGATAATCGCGGTGAACCCGTAGCCCACGTTAAAGTCGATGCCAATCTGACCCGCAGGCCCCGTGACCTCAAACAAACCCGCGAGCCCTGCAAGCGCGCCCGACAAGCCAAGGCACACAAGAACCAGCAGACTGGGGTTCACGCCCGCAAAACGGGCCGCACGCGGCGCCTCGCCTGACAGACGGATATGAAACCCAAGGATGTGCTTGGTAAACACGACATAGGCAAAAATGACCGCGATCACCGCAGCCATCACGCCCCAATGCGCGCCAGTGCCCGCAATCAACTCAGGGTTAGCCGAGGCATCCCATTGGCTCAGGTTCCGTGAGCCAGGAAACCCCGCCCCATCAGGGTTCTTGAGCCACCCAACTGCGGCAGAAGCCAAGATATTCTCGGCCACATAGACCAACATCAATGACACAAGGATTTCGTTAGTACCAAAACGCACCTTCAAAAGACCCGGGATCATCGCCCAAGCCCAGCCACCGAATGCGCCTGCGACGACCATCAGGGGAAAGATCAAGGCTGACTCCGAAGGGTACAGCGCCAAGCCCACAGCTGCACCCACGATGGCGCCCATAATATACTGACCCTCTGCGCCGATGTTCCAAATCCCTGCGCGGAACCCGAACGAAAGCCCGATTGCGATCAAAATCAGAGGCCCCGCCTTTACCAACAATTGCGGCCGCGAAAACGATGCGAACTGCTCATGAAACAGCGGGTCCCAAAAAATCGTGCGCAGCGCTTCAAACGGGTTCTTGCCCAGAATGGCAAACATGATACCGCCCGCAATCAGCGTCAGGAAAACGGCCACGATCGGGCTGGCCGCCGACCACGTTCGGCTCGGCGCAGGGCGCTTCTCAAGCCAAATCAAACCCGACACTCCAAAACAAAACGACCCGGCCGTTCCTTTGTCCCCAAAATACTCAAATTCCCAGCCTCACGCCTGTTCCATCGCAGTGGTCTGCGCGCCACCTAGCATCAATCCGATCTTCTCCATGGTCAGGTCACCCGTGGGCACCTCCGCGCTCAGTCGACCTTCATTCAGGGCCGCAAATCGGTCCGATATTTCCATCAATTCATCAAGGTCCTGACTGATCACCACAACGCCCGTGCCCTTCGCCGCCAAATCCAACATGGATTGTCGGATAAAGGCCGCAGCGGCAGCATCCACACCCCAAGTGGGCTGGTTCACGATCAAAACCTCGGGGGCTTGCATGACCTCTCGGCCAATTACGAACTTCTGCAAATTACCACCCGACAGCGCGCGCGCAGCAACATTTGGCCCCGGCGTGCGGACGTCAAAGGCACCAATGACCTTTTCGGCAAACCCCTTAGCCGCACCCCAGTTCACAAACCCACGGGCCAGCATTCCCTGACGCCGCGCCGCCGTTAGGGCTGCGTTTTCCGTTAGGCTCATGTTGGGCGCAGCCGCGTGACCTAGCCGTTCCTCTGGCGCACTCAGAACGCCGATCCGGCGGCGCATATCTGCAGGCCGCGTGCCGATGTCTTCGCCGTCAAAATACAATGATCCCTTGGGCAGCTTTCGCTCTCCCGACAGGGCCATCAACAATTCGTCTTGTCCATTGCCAGCGACGCCGCCAATGCCCAGCACTTCACCGCGCCGCAATTCAAATGAGATATTGCGCAGCGGTGTGCCGAACGCGCTTGCGCTTGGCATCGATAGATCTTGGGCCTTCAGAATGACATCCCCTGGCGCAGCACCGCCGCTTTTGGGCGGCTTAAGCGAGGTCCCCACCATCAATTCAGCCAATTCCGAGGCCGTCTTTTCCCGCGGGTTACAGCGCGCCACCACCTTGCCCAGCCGCAGGATAGTCGCCGCATCACACAGGCTGCGGATTTCCTCTAACTTGTGCGAGATATAAAGGATCGCCGATCCCTCAGCCCGCAACTTGCGCAATGTCGCAAACAGGATATCCACTTCCTGCGGGGTCAGCACCGAGGTCGGTTCATCCATGATCAACAACCGCGGGTCTTGCAGCAGACAGCGTATAATCTCGACGCGTTGACGCTCTCCCGCACTCAGATCACCAACCCGACGGTTCGGGTCCAGCGGCAGGCCATATGTGTTCGACACTTCGGTGATCCGCGCCGCAAGCGCGCTCGGCTTAGGCGGGTTCTCCATCCCAAGTGCGACGTTCTCTGCCACGCTCAGCGCCTCAAACAATGAGAAATGCTGGAACACCATCGCCACACCAGCCGCCCGCGCGGCACGCGGCTCAGCCGGGGCAAAGGGCGTGCCGTTCAGCATCATCGTGCCCGCATCGGGGCGCACAAGCCCGTAGATCATCTTGACCAGCGTGGACTTGCCCGCACCATTTTCACCCAACAGTGCGTGGACCTCACCCGGCTGGATGGCAAAGGTCACGTCGTCATTGGCCACAACGCCGGGATAGGCCTTGCGCAGACCGCTCAGGTCAAGAAGGGGCGTTTGGCTCATGTGAATTCCTCTGCTGCGACCGGGTCCGCCGCCGCGGCATAGATTAGGCCAGCCACAACGCCAAGCGCAATGGCCTCCGGGCGCCGTCCCAGCTTTGGATCACCAATCGGGCATGTAATTTGGGCGATTGTATCCTCTGCGTGCCCCAATTCGCGCAAACGCTTCTGAAATCGGGCCCATTTTGTTTGCGACCCAATAAGCCCCGCACTGGCAAACCCATGGCCAAGCGCCGCATGACACAGCGCAAGGTCCATCGCATGACTATACGTCAAGATCAGGTGATGGGCATTTTTGGGCGCCAACTCCAAGGCCCGTGCCGGGTCCTTGGCCGGCAAACAACGGACCCTAGCCGCTTCTGGGAAACGGTCTGGGCCCGTATCAACCCATGTCACACCAAACCCGGGCTGTAGGCTCAGCACATCAACAATGGCCCGCCCCACATGCCCTGCGCCATAAATCCAAACGGGCGTGACGGGGGCATCCGTGCTCTCGAAAAACCACCCCCCTTTGGTACCGGGCAAGGTAGATGGCGGGGCCGGACGCATAGCGCCACTCTCCAATGGCTGCGCGACAATTCCTGGGCTGGGCAACATCTCAGGTGTGTACAGCACCACCGCGATCTGCACCGCACCGCCACAGCATTGCCCCAGCTCTGGGCCCAGCGCAAAGCGCCGCACCCGAGGCGCCCCATCGCGCAGAGTCCGCAACGCAATCTCGGTCGCGTCCCACTCCAACTGCCCGCCCCCGATCGTGCCAGACTGCCCATTCGGCCAGATCAGCATCGACGCCCCAACCTCACGCGGCGCCGAGCCGCGCACATCTGTCACAACAACCCGGACCACACGACCCGCATGGGTTAGTGCGGCTTGCAGCGCCTCAAGGTCGAAACTCATGCCCGAACGGCCTCAACCGCGGCCAACAACCGCTCCGGCGTGGCAGGTGCGTCCAACGCAGGGAAACGATGGCCACAGGCAGCCACCGCATCCGACAAGGCCATCAAAGCGGACATCCCCAACATAAAAGGCGGCTCGCCCACAGCCTTTGATCGATAGACCGTGTCCTCTCGGTTGGCTCCATCCCACAAATGAACATTAAACTCAGCGGGGCGGTCGCTTGCCGCCGGGATTTTGTAGGTAGAGGGCGCATGGGTGCGCAGCCGGCCTGTGTCGTCCCACACCAACTCCTCCATCGTGAGCCACCCAGCGCCTTGCACAAACCCGCCTTCAATCTGCCCAACGTCTAGTGCCGGGTTCAAAGAGGATCCGACATCATGCACAATATCCGTACGCAAAATACGGTTCTCTCCCGTCAGCGTATCCAACACGACCTCCGTCAGGGCCGCCCCATAGGCAAAGTAATAGAACGGCCGCCCCTGTCCCTTATCCCGGTCCCACGCGATATCAGGCGTTTTGTAAAACCCCGTCGCCGAAAGCGGCACACGCGCTTGATAGGCCGCATTCACCACCTCGGCAAAGGGCCGTGCCACGCCCTTGGCAATCACCATGCCATCCACAAAACGTGTCTGCGGATCGCCCAGCCAATCCACAATCGCAGCCTTGATCTTGTCACAGGCGACCTGCACCGCCATTCCATTCAGATCAGACCCGCTTGACGCCGCAGTGGCCGAAGTATTTGGCACCTTTCCAGTATCCGTCGCAGTAATCTTAATCGCCTCAAGCCCTACGCCAAATCGGTGCGCAGCAACCTGAGCCACCTTTTGGAACAACCCCTGCCCCATCTCAGTGCCACCGTGGTTCAAATGCACCGAGCCATCTTGATACACATGCACCAACGCCCCAGCCTGATTGAGATGCGTCAAAGTAAACGAAATCCCAAACTTCACCGGCGTCAACGCAAGGCCACGTTTCAAGATCGGCTCACGCGCATTCCACGCATCCACCGCCCCGCGCCGCGCTGCATACCCGGCACGACCCTCAAGGTCCGCAACCAATTCGCCCAAGCAGAAATCAGACACTTCCTGCCCATAATGCGTCGTGTTTCTCTTTGGTTCTAAAGTATCCCGGGGGGGTCCGGGGGGGCTGGCCCCTCCGGCCTCGTCATAGAAATTCACACACCGTACAGCCAAAGGATCGCGCCCCAAATGATGCGCAACACGCTCCATCACCCGCTCGATCCCAAGCATGCCCTGAGGGCCGCCAAACCCACGAAAAGCGGTCGCGCTTTGCGTGTGGGTGCGCAGCCGGTAGCTCGTGATCTCAACAGCAGGTAGAAAATAGGCATTGTCGGCGTGCAACATAGCACGGTCCGCGACCGGCAGGCTCAGGTCCTGCGCCCACCCACAGCGGACGAAATGCGTGAACCGCACGCCCAACAAACGGCCATCGTCATCAAACCCCACCTCATAGGCGACCCGGGCGTCATGCCGTTTGCCCGTAATCATGAAATCATCGTCGCGGTCGTAACGCATCTTGCAGGGGCGCCCGGTGCGGGCGGCGGCAACGGCACACGCAATCGCCAAGGCGTTGGCTTGGCTCTCTTTGCCGCCAAAGCCCCCCCCCATGCGGCGAACCTCAACCCGAACTGCGTGCATCGGCACACCCAAGGCATGGGCCACTTTGTGCTGAACTTCCGTGGGGTGCTGGGTTGAACTGTGCACAACCATATCGCCACCCTCTTGCGGCAGCGCGAGAGCGGCTTGACCCTCAAGGTAGAAATGCTCCTGCGCGCCCATCTCAATTGCGCCCGTCAGGCGATGCGGCGCATCCTTTAGGGCCGTGTCCAGATCACCTCGCGCATAGACGCGTGGGCCGCCGTCAAACCAGCTTTTTGCAGCCATCGCGTCCTCGATGCTGAGGATCGCCTTGGCAGATGTGATATCCGCACGGACCAATGCCGCCGCTCTGCGTGCATTCAGATGGCTATCCGCCACAACCATGCACAAAGGCATCCCAAGGTATTGGACTTCACCGGTGCACAAAAGCGGCTCATCATGGACCGAGGGCGAGCAGTCCGGCATGGGCGAAAGATCATCGCCCGACCACACAGCATGAACGCCCTGTGCGGCACGTGCAGCCACTAGGTCCAGCCCGTTCAATGTGCCATGAGCCACGTCAGACAAAGCAAATGCGATGTGCAGCGTGCCCTTAGGAGTGGGAATATCATCAACGTAGCGCGCGGCCCCCGTGACGTGGAGCGCAGCCGCATCGTGGGGCAGAGGTTTCGTAATGCTCATGGTCGGACCTCCAACACATTGGTTCGATGGCCTGCATGTTCCGCCATGATCCGGCGCAACATGTTTTGCGCAGACGTCAGCCGGTACTGAGCACTCGCCCGCATGTCAGATAGCGGATCAAAATCACGCGCGAAGGCTTTGATGGCGGCATCGACGCTTGCGTCGGTCCACGGCTGGCCCGTAAGGGCAGCCTCCACTTGCGAGGCCCGCTTTGGAATGCCGGCCATGCCCCCGAACGCGATCCGTGCAGATGTAACGTGGCCATCCTCGATAACCAGATTGAACGCCCCACAAACCGCTGAGATGTCTTGATCAAACCGCTTGGACAGTTTGTAGACATTTAGGGTGTCGGGTTGGCGCGGAATGCTCACGGCTTCGACGAACTCACCGGGGGCTCGGTCTTGCTTGCCGTATTCTATGAAAAAATCTTCAAGAGGTAGACTGCGCCGTGTGTTTGCATGGCGTAAATGCAACGTCGCCCCAAGCGCGATAAGCGCGGGCGGGCTATCACCGATGGGCGAACCATTCGCGATATTGCCACCTATAGTGGCAGCCCCCCGCACTTGCTCCGAGCCGTAGCGGCGGATCATCTCGGCGAAAGCCGGGTGATAGCGCGCCATCACGGGCCGCAAGTCGCGCAGAGTTACGCCTGCGCCGATCCGGATTTCGGTATCATCGATGGAGATTTCTTGCAGGTCTTTGCATCGATTGAGGAAAGCCACTGGGCCCAGAGCGCGATGGTGTTTGGTCACCCAAAGCCCCACATCGGTGGCCCCTGCGACTAGCGTGCCTTCGGGGTGGGCGGCGTACCAATCGGCCAGCGCGTCGATCGTTTCGGGGTGGGCATATGGGGGCTCTGCCCCCCGGCTATTCGCCTCCCCCCGGGATATTTCGGAACCAAAGAGCGGTTTGATATGGGGAGGTACGGGAGTCGTTTCGATGGATTTTGCTGCGCGCAGGATCGGCGCGTAACCGGTGCAGCGGCAGAGGTTGCCTGCGAGTTGATCGTCGTGGTCCGTTGCACCGTTGGCGTGGGCGGTGGCCATTGAAACCGCGAAACCGGGCGTGCAAAATCCGCATTGGCTGCCGTGATGAGCCACGAGAGCCTCTTGGGCCGGGTGGGGTGTGCCGTCTGGAGCGGCGAGACCTTCGACAGTTGTGACGGCTTTGCCATCGATCTGCGGTAGAAACAGGATGCAGGCGTTAAGCGCGCGGGGACCTTGGGGGTCTGTCACCATGACGGTGCAGGCCCCGCAATCGCCTTCGTTGCAACCTTCTTTGGTGCCCGTCAGGCCGCGGTCCTCTCGGAGCCAATCAAGCAAAGTCACCGTCGGGTCGCTCACCGAAACCCGGGTGGTTTCTCCGTTCAGAAGAAACGTTATCTCCATATTATATGCCCGCCGCGTTACTCGGTTGATGGCCTCCGGTCGTGCGCTGTCGATGCGGCGTAGAGAGCGCGGGAGGAACTACCCACAGGAAAGCGGGGGTTTGAGCTTCATGCAAGTGCTTTCACGCTTTTCCAAGGGGCGCGCCCTACATATGGTGGTGGCATGGCACAGAAACCGCGATTCATTCACCTGCGTTTGCACACGGAATACTCTCTTTTGGAAGGGGCCGTTCGGCTGAAGAAGCTGCCGGGCCTGTGTGAGATGGCCGAGATGCCTGCCGTGGCGATCACTGATACGAACAACATGTTCGCCGCACTTGAGGCCTCCGAGGGGCTGAGCAAGGCGGGTGTGCAGCCGATTATCGGCTGTCAGTTCGATGTGATGTATGACCCCGCCGAGCCGGGCCAGAAGCCGCGCAACCCTGCGCCGATGGTTTTGCTGGCGCAGTCCGAATTGGGTTATGAAAACCTGATGAAGCTGAACTCATGCCTGTACCTTGAGCGGCCCGAGATGCTGCCGCAGGTGACGGTGGATGAGTTGGAGAAATTCGCCGCTGGGGTGATTTGTTTGACGGGCGGGCCGGATGGGGCCTTGGGGCGGCTGATTGGCGGAGGGCAAATCCCCAAGGCCGAGGCGCTACTGACGCGCCTTAAGGCCGCGTTTGGCACACGTTTGTATGTTGAATTGCAACGACACGGCGGCGTCCACCCAACCGAGGCAGAGACGGTTGAACTGGCCTATGCACACGACCTGCCGCTGGTCGCAACCAACGATGTCTACTTCCCCAAAACCGAGATGTATGAGGCCCATGACGCGCTGATCTGTATCTCGGAAGGGGCGTATGTCGATCAGCAGGCGAACCGCCGCAGGCTAACGGCCGAGCATTACTTCAAATCGCAGTCCGAGATGGTCACGTTGTTTGCGGACCTACCCGAAGCGATTGAAAACACCCTGGAGATCGCCAAGCGGTGCGCCTTCAAATCCTACAAGCGCGACCCGATCTTGCCCAAGTTTGCCGATGATGAGGTCGCCGAACTGCGCCGGATGGCCAATGAGGGTCTACAAAAACGGCTTGCGGTGATCCCGCATGCCGCCACGCTTGAGGAATACCAAGCGCGGCTCGACTTTGAGTTGGGCATCATCGAGGGCATGGGGTTTCCGGGCTATTTCCTGATCGTTGCCGACTTTATCCAATGGGGCAAAGATCAAGGCATCGCCGTGGGGCCGGGCCGGGGGTCGGGCGCGGGGTCACTCGTGGCTTATGCACTGACGATCACCGACCTTGATCCGCTGCGGTATTCCCTACTGTTTGAGCGGTTCTTGAACCCTGAGCGGGTATCGATGCCCGACTTCGACATCGACTTTTGCATGGATCGCCGCGAGGAGGTGATCCAATACGTGCAAGAGAAGTATGGCCGCGACAAAGTAGGCCAGATCATCACCTTTGGTGCGCTTTTGTCCAAGGCCGCGGTGCGTGATGTGGGCCGTGTTCTTCAGATGCCTTATGGTCAGGTGGATCGCCTGTCCAAGATGATCCCGGTGGAGGGTGTAAAACCCGTATCCATTGAAAAGGCGCTGGCTGATGAGCCGCGCCTGCGCGAAGCCGCCCGGGACGAGGAAGTCGTGGCGCGCCTGCTGAACTACGGCCAACAGGTTGAGGGGCTGTTGCGGAACGCATCGACCCACGCCGCTGGTGTCGTGATTGGGGACCGCCCGCTGGACGCGCTGGTTCCGCTCTATAAAGATCCGCGTTCGGACATGCCCGCCACCCAATTCAACATGAAATGGGTGGAACAGGCCGGGCTGGTGAAGTTCGACTTTCTGGGTCTAAAGACCCTGACCGTTATCGAAAACGCGATTGAGATCATCCATGCGCAAGGGCGTGAAATCCACCTGAGCGCGGATGGGACCGAGCTATATGTGCCCGCACCTGGCACCGAGGGCGACATCAACGCGATCCCCTTAGATGATGAGGCCAGCTACAAGCTGTATTCCGACGCCCGCACGGTCGCCGTGTTTCAGGTGGAATCGAGCGGCATGATGGACGCGCTGCGGCGCATGAAACCCGACTGCATCGAGGACATCATCGCGCTTGTGGCGCTGTATCGGCCCGGCCCGATGGAGAACATTCCCAAGTTCTGTGAGGTCAAGAACGGCAAAAGCGAACGCGACAAGCTGCACCCATCGATCGACCACATCCTTGATGAGACGCAGGGCATCATCGTTTATCAGGAACAGGTGATGCAGATCGCGCAGGAAATGGCCGGCTACAGCCTTGGCGGCGCCGACCTGTTGCGCCGCGCGATGGGTAAAAAGATCCAAGAAGCGATGGACGCCGAGCGCCCCAAGTTCCTTGAAGGGTCTGCCAAGAATGGCGTCGACAAGGCCAAGGCTCTTGAGGTTTGGCACCTGCTCGATAAGTTCGCCAACTACGGCTTTAACAAATCGCACGCGGCCGCCTATGCGGTTGTCAGCTATCAAACCGCGTGGCTGAAGGCGAACCACCCGGTTGAGTTCATGGCCGGCGTCATGAACTGCGATATCCACCTGACGGACAAGTTGTCAGTTTACGCCGAAGAAGTCCGCAAGCCCAGCGAACGTGGCGGGTTGGGCCTGACGATTGTGCCCCCGTGTGTGAATCGCTCGGATGCGCGGTTTTCCTCCCGGGAGGGGCACCTGATCTATGGGTTGGGCGCGCTAAAAAACGTCGGCGTGGACGCGATGGAGCTTGTCGTGAAGGGGCGCGATGACAAACCCTTTGCCACGCTTTATGACTTTGCCCGCCGTGTAGACCTTAAGCGGGTGGGTAAACGCCCGCTTGAGATGCTCGCGCGGGCTGGTGCGTTTGATGAAATCGACAGCAACCGCGCCCGCGTTTTGGCCAATCTGGATGGGCTGGTCGGATATTCCGCAGCGATCCATGAACAGCGCGCGTCGAACCAAGTCTCGCTCTTTGGGGAAGCCGGCGACGACCTGCCCGAACCGCGCATGCGTGAGTTGAACGATTGGCTCCCCGCGGAGCGTTTGGCCGAAGAATTCAAAGCAATTGGTTTCTACCTGTCCGGTCACCCTCTGGATGACTACATGCCCGCGCTGCGCCGCAAAGACGTCAAAACCTTGGCCGAGATCATGGACCTGACGCGCGGTGGCCCGCTGGTCGCACGAATGGCCGGTGTTGTTGCCGGCCGGCAAGAACGCAAATCCGCCAAGGGCAACCGTTTTGCGTTTATCCAGCTGAGCGACCCGACCGGTCAGTTTGAGGCGACGATGTTCTCAGACACGCTTGAGGCCTCGCGTGATCACCTTGAAACGGGCAATCGCATCACAGTTCAGGTCGAGGCGACGCTTGAAGCCGATCAGCTCAAGCTGCTCGCGCGCGGTGTGACACCCGTGGATGACGTGGTCGAGATGGGCCAAGGCCCCATGGGTTTGCGCGTTTTCGTCGATCAGACCGAGGCGGTTAGCTCTGTGGCGAACCTCTTGGAGCGGATGAAAACCGAGAGCAAAACAAAAGGGCGCGCGCCTGTGCACCTATGCCTCATGGCGCCTGACTTGCCCGGTGAGGTTGAGGTGATCCTGCCCGAACCCTTCCCCGTGTCACCCCAGATCAAAGGCGCACTAAAATCACTGCCCGGCGTGTCGATGGTTGAAGAGGTCTAGGACCGCAATTCAATCCACCGGAATTGCGGTCGTTTTGAACACCGTCTTGAGCGCAAAGCTGGACTGCAATTGCGCAACTCCCGGCAGCCGCGCAAGCGATTGACGGTGAATGCGCGCGAAATCCTCGGTGTCTTTGGCGACGACCTTTAACAGGTAATCGTAGCGCCCGGTCATCAGATGGCATTCCAGTACGTCTGGGATCAAAGCGACCTCTTTTTCGAACCGATCCAACAGCTCATCTGCCTGCCCGCTAAGGCTAATCTCAACGAACACAGTGGTTGAGCGTCCAAGTTTTCGCGCATTCGTGAGGGCGACATAATCCCGGATCACACCCGCCTTTTCCAACCGCTGAATACGCCGATGACATGCGGAGGGTGATAGATGCACAATCTCTGACAGCGCCTGCATGGAGATTCGCCCATCGCGCTGTAAACACGTTAGCAAACGGCCATCGATTGCGTCCATTTCCTCATTCATGCGAAATTGTCCTGCCAAATTGCCATATCACACAAAATTCATGCGTCGACGTACTCTGACACGCCGATCAATTCAAAGCAATTGTCTTGGGTCTCTTCTATGTTGCCCGCAGCGAGACTCAATGATGCGTTTAGGGAGATCATCACAATGCTCATCGGTTGCCCCACAGAGATCAAACCCCAAGAATTCCGCGTCGGCATGACGCCCGCTGCGGCGATGGAAGCCGTTCGTCACGGCCACGAAGTCGTGATCCAAGCCGGTGCTGGCACAGGCGCTGGCTTTGCCGATGCCGATTATGTTGCCGCTGGCGCACGCATGGCCGACACGGCCGAAGAAATCTTTGCGACGGCCGATATGATCGTAAAGGTCAAAGAACCCCAAGCGGCTGAGCGCGCGATGCTGCGCGAAGACCAACTGCTGTTCACCTATCTGCACCTCGCACCCGACCCCGAGCAGACCCACGACCTGCTGAAGTCTGGCGCGACCTGCATCGCTTATGAAACTGTCACCGACGCGCGCGGCGGCCTGCCCCTGTTGGCCCCAATGTCCGAAGTGGCTGGTCGCTTGGCCCCACAAGTCGGCGCCTACACGCTGCAAAAGGCCAACGGCGGACGTGGTGTCCTGCTGGGCGGCGTCCCCGGTGTGGGCCCTGCGAAGGTTGCTGTGATCGGCGGCGGCGTTGTGGGCACCCACGCGGCGCGTATCGCGGCTGGTATGGGCGCGGATGTCACGGTTCTGGACATGTCGCTTGACCGGATGCGGTATCTTGATGATGCGTTCGGCTCTGTGTTCCGCACGCGCTACGCGTCTTCTGGAAACACCGCCGAGCTGGTCGCAGAAGCAGACATGGTTATCGGCGCGGTTCTCGTGCCCGGCGCTGCGGCCCCCAAACTGGTGTCGCGCGCGCAGCTGTCCACCATGAAGCCGGGTGCAGCCATCGTGGATGTCGCCATCGACCAAGGCGGTTGTTTTGAAACGTCCCGCGCGACGACCCACGCCGACCCCATCTATGATGTCGACGGCATCATGCATTACTGCGTGGCCAACATGCCCGGCGCGGTTGCCCGGACGTCTACTATCGCACTGGGGAACGCCACTATGCCATTCATGATCGCCTTGGCGAACAAAGGCTGGCGCGAAGCCTGCCTTGCCGATCCGCACCTGCGTAACGGCCTGAATGTGCATGCTGGCAAACTGACCTATGCCGCAGTTGGTGAGGCGCTGAACCTCGCAAGCGTCGATCCAAGTTCGGTCCTGGCCGCTTAAAGACACAACACGACCGTAGAATAGAAAAGGCCCGCCGGATTGGCGGGCCTTTTGCTTAGCTGGCCTTTTGTTTGGCCAGGGCGTCGCGAATTTCCAACAGGACATCAACTTCCGAAGGCCCTTTGGGCTCCTCTTCTTTGACCTCAGGTTCTTCTTCAGCAGCGGCTTTCACGCGGTTTACGGTCTTCACCAACATAAACACAACAAAGGCCACGATCAGAAAATTAATCACCGCCATGATGAAATTCCCTATGGCAAAGACCGGCGCACCCGCCTCCTGTGCTGTGCTTAGGGATGCATATGTCTCTCCATCAAGCGAGTAGAACCACCCCGAGAAATCGATCCCCCCGGTAAAGAGCGCGATCAACGGATTGATCAGATCCCCGACCAATGATGTCACAATCGCGGTAAACGCGGCACCAATGATAATCCCCACCGCCATGTCCATGACGTTGCCTTTGGCAATGAATTCTTTGAATTCGTTTAGCATCTTTTCCCTATCTCTTTTGTTCACAATCTACCGGTGCCGTTCGTGTTCCCCAAACACCACCGCATACTACTCTGTCCAAAAACGCACAGGTGTCACGTCTTTTGTCCAACGAAAAAGAGCCTAGGTGTATTCGCAACCCAAGGAGACACTCATGTCATTCATAACAAATCATCCCATCAACAAGCGCTGGCCCGCTTCTGATCCTTCGAAATTGCAACTCTACTCTTTTCCCACGCCAAACGGGGTCAAAGTATCCATCGCGCTTGAAGAAATGGGCATCGCCTATGAGCCGCATCTCGTCACTCTGTCTGACAAAGACGTCAAAAGTCCTGAGTTCCTTGCGCTCAATCCCAACAACAAAATCCCAGCGATTATTGATCCTGAAACACAGATCACACTATTCGAAAGCGGTGCAATCCTGCTGTATCTATCGGATAAATCCGGACAATTCGGCGGAAACACACCTGCCGAGAAAGCCCAAGTCAAACAATGGCTCATGTTCCAAATGGGCGGCCTCGGTCCGATGTTTGGCCAGCTTGGCTACTTCAGCAAATTTGCTGGCGCTGAGATCGAAGACCCACGGCCCCGCCAGCGCTACATCGATGAAGCCAAGCGCCTCCTCGCGGTACTAGAGGCTGAGCTAAGCACGCGCGACTGGATTGCAGGAGAGTATTCCATTGCCGATATGGCGATCGCACCTTGGCTACGCGCGCTTGATTTCTACGGCGTAAAGGACACGCTTGGGTGGGACGATTACACAAACCTCGTCGCGTATCTTGAGCGATTTCTTGCCCGCCCTGCCGTGCAAGTCGGGCTGAATGTACCCGACCGCAACAGCTAGACCGAGTTAACCGGGCAGTTTTCCAGTTAACACATAGTTCAAGATTTCGACCACTTGCCGCGGTTCTTCACACACCGCAAGCGCCGCGGCATCCACCTCTTTGAGGGGGTGCTGATGCTCTGCACCATGCAGGATGATCAGTGATTTACCCAGCGCCGCAGCATAACCTGCATCGAACGCGGCGTTCCACTGCTTATACTTCTCACCAAACCGCACGACGACAACATCCGCTTCCGAAATACCTTTGCGAGTTCGGATCGCGTTCACCATCGCGCCCTTGTGATCGTGCCAATACTTGTTCGGCTCCGCGCCCAAGATCGCAACACCACAGTCGTCGCTCGCACCGTGATCCGTCACCGGGCTCTCAAACGTCACATCCAAAGCCGCGGCCCCTTCTGTGATCTGCTCGCGCCAATCGGTGTGAATTTCGCCCGACAAATAAACCTTCAATGTCATCTCAAACTTCCTCCGCTTCTTTGGTTCACAAATATCCCCGCCGGAGGCTCCTCGGCCTCAGCCAGAACCAGACGTCAGCCGCGCAGTGCGCCGCCCGTCGCCTTGGACACCTTTGCGATCACTTTCTCCGACACCGCCTCGATGTCTTTTTCCGTCAAGGTTGCATCTGTGGGCTGCAAACGCACCGTCACCGCAAGGGATTTCTTACCCTCACCCAACGCGCCACCGATGAATTCGTCAAACACGCGCACATCTTCGATCAGCGCCTTATCAGCACCGGCAGCCGCATTTACCAGCGTTAGCGCCTCAACCTCAGCATCGACCACAAACGCAAAATCACGTTCTACCGCCTGCAAATCACGCAATTCCAACGCAGGTCGCGTTGTGGATTTCGCCTTTGGGAAGGGCGGCTCGGCAAGGTACACGGTAAAGCCAACTGCCGGGCCCTTCACATCCAGCGCGTCCAGCACTTTGGGGTGAATTTCACCAAACTCGGCCATAACTTTTTTCGGGCCAAGGCACATCTTGCCCGACCGACCCGGATGCCACCACGATGGCACACCGCGCAAGATCTGTACTTTGGCAGGGGCACCAATTGCACTTAGCACAGCCTCAGCGTCCGCCTTGGCATCAAACACGTCAACGCCGCGCCGCTCTCCACGCAGGTCCTTGGGACCAGAGTGGCCGACCAAAAGCCCCGTTGCCAACACGTGCTGCTCACCCGGCTCACCGCCTTGGAACGCAGCACCGACTTCGAACAGGGCTAGATCCATATATCCGCGCGCTTGATTGCGCGCCGCAGCCTGCAACAGCCCGGGCAACAGCGCGGGGCGCAGGTGGCTCATCTCAGAACTGATCGGGTTTTCCAGCTTTGTCGCGTCAGTACCGCCCTCGAACACTTTGGCTGCATCCGCGTCGATAAAGCTGTAGGTGACACATTCATTGTAACCCAGCGCGGCAATCGTGCGTCGCGCCGCACGTTCGCGCAGCTGCATCGGCGTCAGGACCGGCTTGGGCACACCCGCCACCCGCGGCATCGGTTTTCCCACAAGTTTCGTCAGCGAGGCGATCCGCGCAACCTCTTCAACAAGGTCTGCTTCACCCCGAACATCGGGCCGCCACGACGGGACATGCGCCATGTCGCCTTCCAGCGCAAAACCAAGTGTTTCCAACGTCGCGCGTTGCGTCTCCGCAGGGATTTCCATCCTCACAAGGCTTTGTACACGGTCAGTATCAAGCTTATAGGCGCGCGCCACATCCGGCACCGCACCCGCGCTGATCACCTCAGACACTTCGCCACCTGCATGATCCACAATCATCCGAACCGCATGCTCAAGACCCTCGGCCGTAAAGGCCGGGTCGATCCCACGCTCAAACCGATAGCGCGCGTCCGAATTGATTTTGAGCGCACGGCCCGTGTAGGCAATCTGCACCGGGTCCCAATAGGCGCTTTCGACAAAAACGTTGACGGTTTCATCCGAGCAGCCCGTCGCGGCACCGCCCATGACGCCTGCAATGCTTTCGGCCGCATTGTCATCCGAAATGACCATTTGGCCAGCTTGCAGCGCGTAGGTTTTGTCGTCCAGCGCGACGATCTCTTCACCACCCGCCGCGCGGTGCACCCGTAAGTTGCCCGCGACCTTGTCCGCGTCAAACACGTGCAGTGGGCGGTTCAGATCGTAGGTAAAAAAGTTAGTCACATCCACGAGGAAATTGATCGGGCGCAGACCGATGGCGCGCAGCATATCCTGCAACCATTCGGGCGAAGGGCCGTTCTTCACACCACGGATCAAGCGACCCGTAAACAACGGACAGCCATCCCGTGTATCATCATCAATGCTTACGCTCATGTCAGCCGCAAACGCAGCAGCCACAGGGGTAACATCACGCGCGATCATCGTACCCAGGCCACGGGCCGCAAGATCACGGGCAATACCGCGCACACCCAGCGCGTCAGGGCGGTTCGGCGTAATCGCGATCTCAATGACAGGATCAACCTTGGCCGGATCATTCTCTGCCAGCCAATCAACGAACCGGTCACCAACCTCGCCGGAGGGCAGCTCGATGATGCCATCATGCTCATCGCTCAGCTCCATCTCCCGCTCGGAGGCCATCATGCCAAAGCTTTCAATCCCGCGGATTTTGCCCACGCCGATCGTGATATCGATACCGGGCACATACACACCGGGTTTAGCGACCACGACCGTGATACCCTCACGTGCGTTGGGCGCACCACAGATGATCTGCTTTAGCCCTTCGTCCGTTTCGACCTGACACACGCGCAGGCGATCCGCATCGGGATGCTTTTCGGCTGAGATCACTTTACCGATGGTAAAATCGGCCAGCTTGGCGCCGCGATCCTCAACGCCCTCCACTTCCAGTCCAAGGTCCGTGAGAGCGTAAACGATCTCATCCAGCGTGGCATTGGTGTCGAGGTGGCTTTTGAGCCACGAGAGCGTGAATTTCATGGGGCGTGCCTTATGAATTTAAGCCAAGTCGCGGCGTGCTTAGCCCATTGGCCGCACAGGGGAAAGACCTGCTGCACAAACGCGCCGCTTGAGCGGTGGAAATAGTCGGATTAATCGACCTTCGTAGCGATCAATCCCGATTTTGGTTTTGTCCTCGCTTGGCGTCGAGCCATTTGTCCACCAGCAAGATGGGCGCGAGAACAATGGTCCAACCAATGGCGTTCAGAACAGTGAAGGCGAGCTTGGTCGATGTCTCCATCCCGGACCGCCACAAAGCCACGTGCGCCAATACGATGCAAACGACCAACCCCGTGACCAACCATCCGCGCAGCTTCATGTCTCGCCCCTTGTCCTGATGCCCATAGACATAGGCGTCAGGCGGCGCGTGTCACCCTAGCGGCTTAGGCCAGCGTGCAGGCTGGGTGCATCTAGCGATGCAAAACCGTAGTTCCGCAGCCAACGCAGATCGCTATCAAAGAACGCGCGTAGGTCAGGGATGCCGTATTTCAGCATCGCAATCCGATCAATACCAACGCCAAAGGCAAAGCCCTGATAGACGCTCGGATCGATGCCACCGGCCTGTAGTACCTTGGGGTGAACCATGCCAGAGCCGAGGATTTCGAGCCAATCGTCGCCCTCGCCCACTTTTAACTGGCCACCTTCCCATGAGCACCGGATATCCACCTCGGCCGATGGTTCGGTGAAGGGGAAATGCGAAGCGCGGAAGCGCAGTTCAACATCATCCACCTCAAAGAAGGCCTTAACGAATTCCTCAAGGCACCATTTTAGGTTCGCCATCGAGATGTCTGTATCAATCGCCAAACCCTCGACCTGATGGAACATTGGCGTGTGTGTCTGATCGTAGTCCGCGCGGTATACGCGTCCAGGGCAGATCACCCGAATGGGCGCGCCCTGCTTTTCCATCGAGCGGATTTGCACCGGGCTGGTGTGGGTGCGCAGCACATGGGGTGGACGGTCATCACCTTCGGCACGTGCCATGTAGAACGTGTCCATTTCGGCGCGCGCAGGGTGGTGACCCGGAATGTTGAGCGCATCGAAATTGTACCAATCGGTTTCAACCTGTGGCCCCTCAGCCACCGAAAAACCCATGTCGGCAAAGATCGCGGTGACCTCTTCGGTCACTTGGCTAATCGGGTGGATAGAGCCACGGCGCATATGGCGCGCAGGCAATGTCACGTCCAACCATTCGCTCCGCAACCGCTCATCCAGAGCGGCATCCGCCAACGCCGCCTTTTTGGCCGCAATCGCAGAGTTGACCTCATTCTTGAGTGCGTTCAGCGCGGGCCCTGCAACCTGCCGCTCTTCGGCTGTCATCTTGCCCAGTTCACGCATCTTGAGAGCGATCTCACCCTTTTTGCCGACAGCCGCGAGGCGGATAGCCTCAAGCGCTGCTTCATCGGCGGCGGCCGCGATTTGGGTCAGGTATGTATCACGCAACTCTTGCATCAGACGTCTCCGGATTGGCTTGGAAGGGTGCTAGCGGGGATGGGCGTGGGGTGCAAGGGTTGGGGTCAAACCGCCTTCAGGATGCGCCGAGCACTGACATGCAAATGATGGTAGCAGTCACAATGATTTAGCCACCCTATCACCAGTACATTGGTTTGGCTGATGCCATTGCATGACCCAATCGAAGACCTAAATTTAGAAAGAACCAACGAGAGGATGTGAACGCTATGCAATGCCCGATAGATGGTACTCAACTAATGATGTCGGATCGCAATGGGGTCGAGATTGACTACTGCCCACAGTGTCGTGGCGTGTGGCTCGATCGTGGCGAGTTAGACAAAATCATCGAACGCAGCGTACCGGCCGCAGCCACCGCCAGCCCTTCGCCACAACGCGGCTACAATCAAAGCTATGAAGAGCGCCCCCGAAAGAAAAAGCGCGATAGCTTCTTGAGCGATATTTTTGACTTTTAGTCGCCTCATCAATGCATTTAATAGGTAGAAAGCCCCAGCACTTGTGCCGGGGCTAACGGGTTCTCAGAGACTAGCAAATGCAGATTTTGATCTACCCACCTAAGACGGCTCCATATTACGCCCTCAACAAGCCATCTGAAATGGAGGCCAGTTGCGAGAGCTGAGATGCCTTCAAGTGTCTGCCTCCCGATCCACACGCTCCGCCAAGGCTTCAAACACTTTGATAACATCGGACGATGTCGCGCGGTCCAGCACCCCATCAGATATGTCCTGTCGGGACCAAATGAGAGATTTGGCAGGATCGTGTAGCATAGCCCAATTCGCGAACATCCTGCGCGAAACGACCCGCGAGACAAGCTTGCGGGGGCTCACATGCCGATCATCGCGAAGGATGCGGGCGTAAGTTGCCTCAACCTCTGCGGTGGGGCCTTCGAGAAGCTGAAGGAAAATGTCGTGACGGCAAACCAAAGCCCCCGTCACACCATCGCGCTCGTTGCAACGGCGGGCATCGAGCAGGATGTTGCTCAGAATGGCCGCATCATACCCAAAGGGTTGGGATACATAAATTATTTGAGAAAGATCGGTGATAATCGTCACTCCTTTCGGATCGGTGCGCCGAAAACCACGAACTGAAAATCAGCTGTGAATACCGCTCCATGTATAACACTTAGGCTCGTCCCGCCCGCATGTCTTGCTCAAACTGGACAAAAGCAAAAAGCCCCCGCGTTTCCGCGAGGGCTTTTTGAAATTCAACACTAGATCGGCTTAGGCCAATGCAGCTTTCGCTTGGTCCACAACCGCACCGAAAGCGTCGGGCTCATGGACGGCAAGGTCGGCCAGAACTTTCCGGTCCACTTCGATACCGGCTTTTGCCAGACCGTTGATGAACTTGGAGTATGTCAGGCTCTCGTCGTGCGAACGCACAGCAGCGTTGATCCGCTGAATCCACAAAGCGCGGAAATTACGCTTACGATTCTTACGGTCGCGTGTGGCGTATTGATTTGCCTTGTCCACCGCTTGCGTAGCTGTGCGGAAGGCGTTCTTGCGACGGCCATAATAACCTTTAGCGGCTTTGATGACCTTCTTGTGACGGGCGTGGGTAACTTTACCAGATGTAACGCGGCTCATATCTCGAACTCCTGCTTAGCGGTCGTAGG
>NZ_CEZFMW010000011.1:0-48595 GCF_982993085.1 Thalassobacter sp.
TTTTCTATTGTCTGACCTTTTCAGAATTGGAGACCCCGATGACCACCGGGCTCGCAATCGAGAACCTCTCGATGCGGTTTGACCTTCCTAACGGAGGTCATGTGCAAGCATTGAAGGATGTGTCCCTTCAGCTTCAAAAAGGCGAATTAATGAGTGTGCTGGGCCCTTCGGGCTGCGGTAAGACGACGCTTTTGAACATTGTCGCAGGTTTTCTGGCGCCAACCGAAGGTAAGATCGTTCTGAACGATCACACGGTTCATGGCCCTGACGCCGAACGCGGAATGGTGTTTCAGCAGGGCGCTTTGTTCGAATGGATGTCAGTGCGCGACAACGTCGAGTTTGGCCCCCGTATGAAGGGTACGCCAGAGGCTGAGCGCCGCGAAAGTTCGGACCACCTGTTGGAAATCACAGGTCTGGGCGACTTTAAGGACAAGGCTATCTACGAATTGTCCGGCGGGATGCAGCAGCGTGTGGCTTTGGCCCGCTGTCTTGCAAATGACCCCGACGTTATCTTGATGGATGAGCCGCTTGGCGCGCTGGACGCGTTGACGCGTGAAAAGATGCAAGGCCTTGTGCTGAAGCTGTGGAAGGAGACTGGCAAGACCGTGATCCTGATCACGCACTCTGTGGAGGAAGCGCTGCTTTTGGGTGAGCGTTTGCTGGTCATGGCTCCGCGCCCTGGCCGTATCCACAAGGAATATCGTCTGCCGTTCGCAGAGATGGGTGTGAACTCGGATCTGCGCGATGTCAAAAAGGACCCTCGGTTTGCCGAAACCCGTGAGGAAATCCTTGGCATGATCTGGGAGATGGAAGAAGAAATCATGGGTCGGGCGGAGGACGTATAAATGACTGCTCTTGTTATTCTGCTCGCGTATGTGGCGTTGTTCGTCGCCTCGATGGTGATTGTGAACACGCTCACCGCGAAAAGCCGCCCCAAGGATTTCACCTCACTAAAGACGGTGACATTTGGGGATGAAAGTGCGGTCCGCCCTAATCGGTTTGCTTCGGTTATTTCGGTGGTCGTCCTGTTCTTGATTTGGGGCGCGTTTACGGGCTCCGTGATTTCTCCGATTCATGTGCCTGGCCCGTTTGAGGGTGAAACATCGTTCGAATACACTGCGCAAAACGCGGCCGGTGAGACGGACGATGCTGAAGTCCGGGTTATCGTATTCCCCGTCGGTACCGAAGTTGAACCACCAGAAGTCGCCCCCGGTGAGGGTTTTGCCCTGAACGACAGCGACGAAGTCGGTGTGTGGCGCTCCAAGCTGATCCGGGTGCAGGCCAACGATGTTGGTTCCAAAGAAGACGGCTATGCCATTATAGCTGTGAACGGTGAGGCGATTGCCCCCGGTGGCTCCGTCAGCGTGGCCGATGGACAGGTCAACATGACCGATAAAGGCTCTCTCAACTTTATCCCCGCGACGGGTTTGCAGATGCAGCCCCTGTACCTGCCATCGCCTGAGCGTGTGGTTGAGGCGATGGTCGAAGTTGCAACCGATGGTTTCCGTAACTTTACCTTGGTTGAGCACCTTGGTTGGTCGCTGATCCGGGTGTTGGGTGGCTTTGCCCTAGGCGCGCTGGTGGGTATTCCGCTTGGCTACGCGATGGGCCTAAGCAACTGGTTCCGCGGTTGGTTCGACCCAATTGTTGAGTTCATGCGCCCAGTGCCACCCTTGGCATTGATCCCGCTGATCATCATCTGGTTCGGGATTGATGAAACCGGCAAGATCGTTCTGCTGTTCCTTGCGGCCCTTTGGATCATGGCCATTGGCGCGCGTGCAGGGGTGTCTGGTGTGAACATCACCAAGGTTCATGCGGCGTATTCGCTGGGTGCATCCAAATGGCAAATCCTGCGCCATGTGATTGTGCCTAACTCCCTGCCGGAGATCTTTACGGCGGCGCGCGTTGCGATGGGCGTATGCTGGGGGACCGTTGTGGCGGCTGAACTGGTTGCGGCGAATGTGGGTGCCGGCATGATGATCACCGCCGCGAGTAAGTTCCAACAGACTTACATCGTGGTGATGGGGATTATCCTCATCGGGATCATCGGCTTTGGGATCGATATCTTGATGCGCAAAGCGGAGAACTGGCTCGTACCTTGGAAGGGCCGGAGCTAAGATCGCTAGACACTATAAAGGGGCGCCGTTTGGCGCCCTTTTTCATGGTGCATCTGCTTGCCGGATCATGTGCGCCAAGGCTATCAAGGCCTAAAGGAGGACACGAATGACTGACCCTAAAGACGCCCGTGATTTTATTCGCCATGTTGTGTTTTTCACAGCGAAAGATCCAGCGGACCTTCCGGCGATCATGGACGGGCTAGAGATATTGGGGCGCATCCCCGGTGTT
Source organism: Thalassobacter sp. (assembly GCF_982993085.1). Classification (NCBI taxonomy): domain Bacteria; kingdom Pseudomonadati; phylum Pseudomonadota; class Alphaproteobacteria; order Rhodobacterales; family Roseobacteraceae; genus Thalassobacter; species Thalassobacter sp. Next base: position 2,347 of record NZ_CEZFMW010000011.1, read on the forward strand.
CAAAATTTCGACGTTTCGCAAAGCAGCAACACCGACCCGCTGACGGAGCGGGTGGATGTTGTGGTCTATGGTGAGTTTGCGGATGAGGCCGCGTTGACGGCCTATCGCACGCATCCATTGTACCAAGAAAGTATTCGCCGGGTGCGACCCTTGCGCGACACACGTGTGGCGGCTGATTTTTAGTTGCCGCGCCAGATCCAGCCACCGCCAAAGATGCGGCTGCTGTCGAGATCATAGAACACACACGCCTGCCCGGGGCTGACGCCCTCTTCGGCTGTCATCAGTTCAACCGTCGCTTCGGTGGCTGAAATGGGCCGAATGATCGCCTCACGCGGGGGGCGCGTAGAGCGCACTTTGACGCCGACATGCCATTCATCCCGCGCGGTCAGGGGCGTGTCACCCAACCAGTTGATCTCACGCACAGGGACTGACCGGGTGGCGAGCATGCTCTTGGGGCCGACGACGACTTGCTTTGTGTCTGCATCCAGTTTGACCACATAGAGCGGATCGGCCAAGCCGCCGATACCCAGCCCACGACGTTGACCAATGGTGTAGTTGATCACCCCGGTGTGGCTGGCCAAGACGCGGCCCTCTGTGTCGACGATATCGCCGGGTTGACCCGCGCCGGGGCGCAGTTTTTCGATCACGGCGGCGTAGTCGCCATTGGGCACAAAACAGATGTCCTGACTGTCTGGCTTGTCCGCCACGCTCAGCCCGTATTTTGCGGCCAGTGCACGGGTCGCTTCCTTGGAGGGCAGGTGCCCCAAAGGGAAACGCAGGTAGTCAAGTTGCTCTGCTGTCGTGGAGAATAGGAAATAGCTTTGGTCCCGCGCTGCATCTGCGGCTGAGTGCAGCTCGGCCCCTGCGGTGCCCATCTTGCGTTGGATATAGTGACCTGTGGCCATGCAATCTGCGTCTAGGTCTTTGGCTGTTTCGAGGAGGTCCTTGAATTTGACCCGCTCATTGCACCGAATACAGGGCACAGGTGTGGCCCCGCCCAGATAGCTGTCGGCGAATTCATCGATCACCGCCTCGCGGAAGGTGTTTTCATAATCCAGCACATAATGCGGAAAGCCCATATCCTCGGCCACGCGGCGCGCGTCGTGAATGTCACGGCCTGCGCAGCACGCGCCTTTTTTGGCTAAGGCCGCACCGTGGTCATACAATTGGAGTGTAACACCGACGACATCGTAGCCCTCTTCGGCCAGTTGCGCGGCCACAACGGAGCTGTCCACGCCGCCCGACATCGCCACGACAACGCGTGTGTCAGCGGGGGATTTTGCAAATCCGAGGGAATTCAAACTCTTGTCGAGGGGCATGCGGCAATCTCCGGGAAACTCTGCGCAGATATATGAAAATCTGAACTATTCTCAAGGGATGACTTCATTTGTCCTTAAAACATTAGGCTGCATGTGGGTGCGGAAACAGCACACGAGATAGTTAACATGTTTATTCGACGCCCTAAACAACCCCATTCTGTCACACTGCCGGATGGCCGCCAGATGACCCGCGAAGACCTGCCTTCGCCCAATACCCGTCGCTGGGTTGCCAGCCGAAAAGCCTCGGTCGTGATCGGGGTTCAGTCTGGACTATTGACACTGGAAGAGGCGTTAGAGGCCTATTCTTTGACAGAAGAAGAGTATGCGTCTTGGGTTTATGGTGTGTCGGCCCATGGGGTTTCTGGGCTGAAAACCACTCAAATACAGCGATTTCGGTAATGTTACTTAGGATTTTGTCTATTTGGCCATACAGTAACCAGTAGTTAACCATTTCGAGTCAATCTCTCGTTAACGCCGGGGGCAAACATGGAGATTTGAGATGCGCGTTTTGTTGGTTGAAGACGACCCTACGACATCGAAAAGCATCGAAATGATGCTGACGAATGCAAACCTGAACGTCTATTGCACAGACATGGGTGAGGAGGGGATCGATCTCGCCAAACTGTATGACTACGATCTCATTCTGCTTGATCTGAACTTGCCGGACATGAACGGTCATGAGGTGTTGCGGCAATTGCGAATGAGTCGGATTGAAACACCGATCCTGATTTTGTCTGGTGCCGACGATACCGAAAACAAACTCAAAGGGTTTGGATTCGGGGCCGATGACTACATGACCAAACCGTTCCACCGCGAAGAGTTGGTGGCGCGTATTCATGCGATTATCCGGCGGTCGAAAGGTCATTCCCAGTCGGTGATCAAGACAGGCCGGGTGACGGTTAATCTGGATGCAAAGACAGTCGATGTGGACAATCAGACGGTTCATTTGACAGGCAAAGAGTACCAGATGCTGGAGCTGCTTTCCCTGCGCAAAGGGACCACCCTGACCAAGGAGATGTTCCTGAACCACCTCTATGGCGGCATGGATGAGCCAGAGTTGAAGATCATCGATGTGTTCATCTGCAAGCTTAGGAAAAAGCTGTCCGAGGCCACCGGCGGTGAGACGCATATCGAAACGGTTTGGGGCCGTGGGTATGTGTTGCGCGACCCGGTTGAGGATGAATCGGCGAAACCAATCGCCATCGGCGCTTAATCGTACGACGCGGACTGGAAAAGCGGGCAACACCCTCCTATCACTACCGTGATGAGCGGAGGGGATACTATGCAGCTTGATGACACTCTTGAGGCGTTGACACAGACAGAAGCTGCCGCCGAGCTGGAACGCTTGGCGGCACTTTTGCGCGAGGCCAACCGCGCTTATCACCAATCAGACGCGCCGATTATGTCGGACGCGGAGTTTGATGCCTTGCGCCTACGTAATGCGGCGCTTGAAGCACGCTTTCCAGACCTTGTTCGACAAGACAGTCCCTCTGCTAGTGTTGGCGCACCTGCGGCGGATGGCTTTGGCAAAATCACACATGCACAGCGGATGTTGTCACTTGGCAATGCATTCACAGACGAAGACGTTCACGATTTCGTAAAACGTATCCGTAAGTACCTGGGGCTAAACGCGAACGAGCCGCTTTGGTTTACATCTGAGCCAAAGATCGACGGGCTGTCGCTGTCGTTGCGGTACGAACATGGCCAGTTGGTGCAGGCGGCCACGCGCGGTGACGGGGCCATCGGTGAAAATGTGACGCAAAACGCGAAAACAATCGCGGATATTCCCCACGTTTTGCCAGCTTCAGCGCCTCAAGTTCTAGAAGTGCGCGGCGAAGTTTATATGAGCCACCAAGATTTTGCGGCTCTTAACCAAAGACAAGAAGCCGCTGGGGCAAAAACCTTTGCCAATCCCCGCAACGCAGCTGCGGGGTCTTTGCGGCAGTTGGATGTGGGCGTCACTCGGAGCCGTCCGTTGCGGTTCTTCGCATATGCTTGGGGGGAAACGTCGGCCCCAATCGCGACGTCACAGGCTGCCGCGATTGAGCAATTGGCCGAGTGGGGGTTTAGTACCAACACCCTCACGCAACGCGATAGCAGTGCCAACGCCCTGATCGCGCATTACCATAAAATCGAAGAACAGCGTGCCGACCTCGGCTACGATATTGATGGGGTGGTCTACAAAGTTGACGATCTGGCCTATCAGGACCGACTTGGCCTACGCTCGACCACGCCGCGGTGGGCTATTGCTCATAAGTTTGCCGCTGAATTGGCGTGGACAAAAATCGAAGCCATCGACATTCAAGTTGGGCGGACAGGGGCGCTTAGTCCGGTTGCACGGCTGCTTCCGGTGACTGTGGGCGGGGTGGTGGTGTCGAACGCGACGCTGCACAACGAAGACTACATTGCGGGTCGAAACGCCCAAGGTGCTGAAATTCGTGATGGCCGCGATATTCGCGTCGGCGACACGGTGCAGGTCTATCGCGCAGGGGACGTGATCCCGAAAATCAAAGACGTCGATCTGTCCCGCCGACCTGAAGGTGCTCTACCTTTTGAATTTCCGACTTTGTGTCCCGAGTGCGGATCACAGGCGGAGCGAGAGGCAGGTGACGCCGTGCGCCGATGCACCGGTGGTATGATCTGCCCCGCGCAAGCTGTTGAAAAGCTAAAGCACTTTGTGTCTCGTGCTGCCTTTGACATTGAAGGGTTGGGTGCAAAGCAAGTTGAGCAATTTTACCGGGATGAGTGGATTTCTGAGCCTGCGGATATTTTCACGCTTAAGGCTCGTTACGGCTCAGGCCTTCAGGCGTTGAAAAACAAGACAGGGTGGGGGGATCGCTCTGCTGAAAACTTGTTTGCCGCCATCGATGAAAAGCGCAAAATCCCACTTAATCGGCTCATCTTTGCGCTCGGATTGCGTCACACCGGTGAGGCGGCGAGCAATCTGTTGGCGCGCCATTACAACACGTGGCCCCGCTTGGTCGCTGCGATGGATGCCGCAACCAACACCGAAAGCGCGGCGTGGACAGACTTGATCGACATCGATGGTATAGGGCCCGTGATGGCGCATGCCTTGGTCACAGCCTTTTCCAACCCACGTGAACGGGCCGCCATCGACAGGCTTGTGGCGCACTTGGATGTACAGCGGGTTGAAGCCCCGGCCAGTGACGGAAGCCCAGTCGCAGGCAAAACGATCGTGTTTACGGGGACGCTCGAAAAACAAACAAGGGCAGAGGCCAAGGCCCGCGCGGAGCGTATGGGAGCGAAAGTGTCGGGTTCGGTGTCTGCCAAAACGGATATTTTGGTTGCTGGCCCTGGTGCAGGGTCCAAGGCGAAAAAGGCTGCAGATCTGGGCATCGAGATCCTTGATGAGGACGCGTGGCTGGCTCTGAGCCAAGCATGAGCAGCCGTCCCGAGCTTCTTTTCCCGCTGTTTGCCAGCCCCGAAACTCTTGCGGGTATTGGCCCAAAAACAGCGAAGGCGTTGACGAATTTGGGCGTTGAGGCGCCCATTGACCTGCTGTTAACGCTGCCAAGTTCCATCATTGATCGGCGCCCGGTGTCGACGGTGCAAGGGGCGCCAACTGGAGCCGTTGTGACCACTGAGATTGAGGTGAGCGCGCATATTCCGCCGCGCAGTCGTGGCCGTCCCTACCGGATAGAAGTGCACGACAGCCAGACCGATTTCACGCTCATCTTTTTTCATGCACGTACCGATTATCTTGAACGAATTCTGCCGGTTGGCGCACGTCGTATTGTCTCTGGCAGGGTTGAGTACTTTGATGGTGGCATCCAGATGTCGCACCCGGATCATGTGGTGGCGCCGGACGAGGCCGGATCGTTGCCGACATTTGAGCCGGTTTACCCGCTGACGGCAGGGATCACGCAAAAGGCTATGTTCAAGGCCACGAGTGACGCATTGGCGCGTGCGCCAGTCCTGACGGAGTGGATCGATCGTTCCCTTTTGGAACAACGCGTTTGGCCTGATTGGCGCACGGCCTTAATGATGGTACATCGCCCGACGCCTGAGGATGACGCGCATCCCGGGGCGCGCGTTCGTTTGGCCTATGATGAGTTTTTTGCACACCAACTGACGCTGGGGCTCGCGCGGGCGCGGGATCGGGCGCAACCGGGGATCGCATCGCATGGATCGGGTGCCCTGATTGCGAAAATTATGAAGGCTTTGCCCTACACGCCCACGGGCGCGCAATCCCGCGCCGTGGAGGAAATCGCTGCTGATTTGGCCCGGCCGCTTCGGATGTCACGGCTTTTGCAGGGCGATGTGGGGGCGGGCAAAACGTTGGTCGCGCTTTTGTCGATGGTCACTGTTGTAGAGGCTGCCGGGCAGACGGTCATGATGGCACCCACAGAAATACTGGCGCGCCAACATCTGGCAGGGCTGCGTCCTTTGGCGGAAGAAGCCGGCATTGTGGTTGAAATATTAACGGGCCGTGACAAGGGGGCTGAAAGACGTGCAAAGCTTGCGGCACTGGCGGCGGGCGACATTCACATTCTGGTGGGCACGCACGCCGTGTTCCAGCCGGATGTTGTTTTCTTTGATCTTCGCCTCGCGATTGTGGACGAACAGCACAGATTTGGTGTTGCTCAGCGTCAGATGTTGGGGGAGAAGAACCGCGCCGTTGATATGTTGGTCATGACTGCGACGCCAATCCCGCGTTCCCTTTCGTTGGCGCAGTATGGTCATATGGATGTGTCCGTTTTGGATGAAAAGCCGCCCGGTCGGACACCAGTTCGAACGGCTCTTGCGGCACATACTCGTCTGGATGAAATCGTCGGAAATTTACGCGGAGCAATTGAAGAGGGCCGGCAGGCATATTGGGTTTGCCCGCTGGTTGAGGAGAGTGAGGTCGTGGACCTGACCTCTGCAGAAACGCGTTTCAAACTTCTTCGCGCTGAGTTGGGCGAGGGAAAGGTTGGGCTGGTTCACGGTCAGATGCCTCCCAGCGAAAAAGACGCAACCATGGCTGCGTTTGCCGCCGGTGAATTGTTGGTTTTGGTGGCAACAACAGTAATTGAGGTTGGTGTTGATGTGCCCAATGCCTCGATTATGGTGATCGAACGGGCTGAGACGTTCGGGATGGCCCAGTTACACCAGCTTCGGGGGAGGGTGGGCCGTGGGGCCGCGGCCTCTACGTGCGTTTTGATGTACAAAGCGCCCTTGTCTAAAATAGCGGAGCATCGTTTGCGGACTTTGCGCGACAGCGAAGATGGGTTCTTTATCGCAGAGCAAGATTTACAAATGCGCGGGGCGGGAGATGCGATTGGTACGGCGCAAAGCGGCGTTCCTCGGTTTCGAATTGCGGACTTGGAACAACAGGCTGATCTGATGGCGATTGCACAATCTGATGCGCGTAAACTTCTTCATGATGACCCTGAGTTGAAAAGCCCTCGGGGCCTCGCTGCGCGGCAGCTGCTATGGCTTTTGCGTCAAGATCGGGCGATCCAATTGATTTCGGTTGGTTAGGACTTCGACGCTTCCCTTATGAATGTTCTCATAAAGTTCTTTACATGCGTGTGTGTATATGAGAACAAAGTGACAACACTTATGAATAAAGCCTAAAGGAGCCTCCTATGACGAACCTTGTGTCTATGATCCGCCGCGCCCCTGAACAGCTTATGATGGATATGCTGGGTGGAGTTTGGCTTGTCGCCCTCGTGCTGGGCGCGCTGCATCTTCCCTCGTTTTTCTGAGCGATCGTTTTCTGCCGCTGATTTTGCCCAAGCGCACAACTGTCCCCCTTCGGTGCGCTGACTTCTGCTCGTCCACTGCCTCTGGACGTAAAAACCATGTGAAAATCAGCGGGCTTGCCGCCGCCTCTTCGGAGAGCGGCGGTTTTTTATAATTTGTAGCCCATTCGCAATCCGCCCCAATGCTTACCCTGCACCGTGATCGGAACGGCAAGGTCTTTCATAAGGATGAACTCTCCGCTGCCCATGTCACGGCGATACACTTGCAATAGGAAGGGGTCTTGGTTCTGACCCGCCTTCAGGCCAACACGGTCGTCAAACACTCGGCGATTTCGGCAGTTGCCAGCGTTCCATTCTGGATCATGCCCTTGGGGGTTTGAGAACTTCTTGTTGTGTGTGGGCAGATACCCGGTTCGCGTCACGGCAGCACAAAATGCAACGCGCGCATCGATTTGGAGGGCCGCTTCTAGAATTGGCGGCAGGACCTGGTCGGTGAAGTTGGTGAATGGTGCCATGTGTTGCTGCGGTGCGGTGTCGCTTATCGGGGTCAGTTGGTGACTGAACAGATCGCTTTGCGAAATGGTGCCAGCCTCAATCGCCTGCTCAAAAATATCGGCGATCTGTTCTGCCATATCCATTCCAGCCGCGATAAAGGCGCTGTCCGGGGTCTCTGCGCCCAATCCAGTGGTCGCTTGGACGATTTTTTCGCAACTATCTACCATTCCTTCAAGCCGGCCGCGCGCCTTGGTAATTCCGTCCCCCACGGTTGTTGCACTCGCCTCAATCAGTTTGAACGGGGCGGCGAATGCTGCGGTTGCGGCCTCAACATCACGGGCGCGGGCCGAGATGTTGGTCGCGTCCTGATGGGTGCGTTCGGTGCTATGGGTGATATCGCGCAGGGCCGCGTGCGTGCTATCGGCAGCGTCGACCAAATGGGCTGTCTGTTCCGCGGTTGTCTGGGCGTCCACGCGCATTGCGGTCGTCCAATCACCGAGGTTGGTGATGTTGTCACCAATGCCTGCAGCCGCCTGTGCGGTCTGACGAGACAAGTCTTTGATCGCATCGGCGACAACAGCAAAACCTTTGCCGGCGTCACCTGCGCGCGCGGCCTCAATCGTGGCGTTGATCGCGAGGATGTTGACCTGTTTGGCAATCGTTGTGATCTGTCCATTCGATTGCACAATCGACTTTAGCGTGGCGTCTAACTCAGCCACGCGGTCTTCTATGCCTGCGACCCAGGCGGCCATGTTTTTGGTCGTATCCAGGGATGCTTCGATCGACGCTGAAGAGGCTTTTACCTTCTCTAGAGTTTCCGTCGCAGCTTGGGTGACCGAAACGACCGTTTCGATGACGCCTTGGTTCGCGGTCTCAATATCTTGTGCACCACTGCGCGCGGCCTTTAGGCTGATCATCTGGTTCTGGGCGAGGCCGTCTACCTCATCAAAGAAGCCAGCCAAATCCACGACATCGTAGCCCGTGCGGGAGGCAAGGGCGGCAAGCCGGGTCACGGCGGCGGTATCAATTTCTGTGGTCTGTACGCCTAATTCAGGGCCCTCGGGCAAAGCGACCATTACGAATCTCCCGTGGTTTCTTTTCAAACCATAGGCGCAGATCAGTTACGGAGCCGTTAAATGCGATCCACCTGTTTCGCTTAGCGCGATCTGTTCGGCGGCCTCAAGGGCTGCGTCAAATGCCAGCAGGATCGACGCATGGCGGTTCTTGTATTCGCGCGCGGGCAGCAATACTTCCAACTCGTTGAATGGCGCATCCGGGGTAGGGCCTTCATTGCGCAGCATTTCAACCAATTGTGCCCGTGCTGCACTGACCTCATCTATCGTGCGACCGATAATCCCGGCCCCCACAACAGACGCCGCAGCTTGACCAAGGGCACAGGCTTTAACGTCTTGGCCATATTCGCTAATGCGCCCGTCCTGCATCGCCAGATCCACGGTCACCATCGACCCGCACATCGGCGAACGCTTGCGTGCAGTCGCCTGTGGCGCGGTCAGTCGTGCCGTATGGGGCATATTGGCTGCGAGTGCCAAAATTCGTCCGCTGTAAAGCTTGATCAGGTCTGTATCGCTCATCGGCCAATGCCTTGATGTTTTGGACAAAAGGGGGTGCGCCCGCGCCTCGCCATAGATAGACTGTTTATGGACTTTTGCAATGGAGCACCCTGATGGCCTTTGACCCTGCTACCCTGACCTACAATGCACAAGGGCTTATCCCTGTGATCGCCCAAGACTGCGACACCCATGAGGTCTTGATGATGGCATGGATGAATGCCGAGGCCGTCACCAAAACACTTGAAACACGGCGCGTAACCTATTGGTCTCGCTCACGTCAGGCATTTTGGGTCAAGGGCGAAAGCTCGGGCAACACCCAAGCTCTTGAGGCGCTTCGTGTCGATTGCGACCGCGATTGTTTGCTGGCCTTGGTGCGCCAAACCGGACCTGCGTGTCACACCAATCGGCGGGTCTGTTTTTACACTGATATCACGGACGAGGGCGAGCATGTGTTGATGGAGCCAATGGTCTGATCATAACCCGTGTTCAGAGGGTTGACCGTTAGCGCTAACATTGGTAATTGGCGGTGACGAAAGAGGAGAGACGCATGCCTGTTAACGACACAATTGCCGCCATTACTGAGCGTGTTGTGGCGCGTTCTAAATCCGCCCGGACCCAATATATGGACCGTATGCGCCGCGCTGCCGAAGACGGCCCGCGCCGGGCGCATTTGTCTTGCTCGAACCAAGCCCATGCCTACGCCGCGATGGGCGATGACAAAGATGCGCTGGTCGCTGAGCGCGCGCCCAACATCGGGATCGTGACGGCGTACAACGATATGCTCTCGGCGCACCAACCGTTCAAGGATTATCCTGACCGGATCAAAGATGCGGCTCGCAGGGTTGGGGCCACCGCGCAAATTGCCGGTGGCGTGCCCGCCATGTGTGATGGCGTCACGCAAGGGCAGGTCGGGATGGAGCTTTCGCTCTTTTCGCGCGACGTGATCGCCTTGGCGACCGGTGTCGCGCTGACGCACAACACGTTTGATGCCGCCCTCTACCTTGGGGTCTGTGACAAGATCGTACCCGGCCTGATCATTGGGGCCGCAACTTTTGGCTATCTACCGGGCATTTTTGTTCCCGCTGGGCCAATGGTTTCGGGGTTGCCAAACGATGAAAAGGCGATGATCCGCCAGCAATTCGCCAAGGGCGAAATTGATCGCGCCACTCTGATGAAGGCTGAGATGGACAGCTATCACGGTCCCGGCACCTGCACCTTCTACGGCACGGCCAATTCGAACCAAATGTTGATGGAGTTCATGGGCTTACACATGCCCGGTGCGTCCTTTATCAATCCCGGCACACCGCTGCGTGATGCTCTGACGGATGCTGCCACCGAACGCGCAGCTGCGATCACCGGCCTCGGGAATGCTTATACCCCCGTTTGTGATATTCTGGATGAAAAGGCGATTGTGAACGGCCTTGTAGGGTTGATGGCTACGGGCGGTTCGACGAACCTTGTGATCCATATGATCGCCATGGCACGTGCGGCTGGTGTCATCATTGATCTACAAGATTTCGCCGACATATCAGAGGCAACGCCCCTGATGGCGCGGGTTTATCCCAATGGTTTGGCGGATGTGAACCATTTCCACGCAGCGGGTGGCCTTGCATACATCATCCACGATCTGCTGCAGACTGGGCATCTGCATGAGGATGTTAAAACAGTCGCAGGCCCTGGCTTGTCCAACTATGCAACGGAGCCGAAACTCAACGGCGACCGCGTCGCGTGGGAGCCTGGCCCACGAGAGACGCTCAACCCCAAGATCCTCCGTTCCGCGTCAGAGGCTTTCCAGCCCTCCGGCGGTCTCAAACAGCTTTCGGGCAATTTGGGGCGCGGGGTGATGAAAGTCTCCGCTGTTGATCCAGCCTACCATAGTCTTGAGGCACCGGCGCGTGTGTTTGAGGATCAAGAACAGGTCAAAGCCGCCTTCAAGGCGGGCACGTTGACCGATGATGTGGTGATCGTCGTCCGCTATCAAGGCCCCAAGGCCAATGGCATGCCCGAACTACACGGGTTGACCCCAGTCCTATCGATCCTCCAAGGGCGCGGGCAGCGCGTCGCCCTCGTAACCGATGGGCGGATGTCCGGCGCGTCTGGCAAAATCGCCTCTGCGATTCACGTCTCGCCAGAGGCGCTTGATGGCGGTGTGATTGCCCAAGTCCAAGATGGCGACATCGTCCGTGTGGATGCCACAAACGGGGTGCTCGAAGTCCTGACACCCGGTGTCGCAGACCGTCCGATCACCCACCCCGACCTCACCGCCAATCAATCCGGCATTGGCAGGGAACTGTTTGATATCTTCCGCCAAACGGCCGGCAGTGCCGACACAGGCGCGGGCGTGGTTGTCTAGCGCGCCCCGCCTCCTTTGTCCCTAAAATACTCCCGCCGGAGGCACCCGACCTCTCAATACAGGATCACGCTATGACCCCTCTCGAACAATCCTCCGCCACCCGCTCCATCTGTGCCGCAGCGCCCGTCGTGCCCGTCCTCGTGCTGGACGACGCAGATACCGCCGCTGATCTGGCTCGGGCTTTGGTGGCCGGCGGCTTGCCCGCGCTTGAGGTCACATTGCGCACAGACGCAGCCCTCGATGCCATTCGTGAGATGGCGCAGGTTGAGGGCGGCATCGTTGGTGCGGGCACGCTGCTGACCGCAGCCGACGTAAAAGCCGCTAAGGAAGCAGGTGCGCAGTTTGGTGTCTCACCGGGTGCTACGCCTCATCTTTTGGCGGCGTGCCAAGAATACGGCCTGCCACTCTTGCCCGGGGCGGCCACTGCGACTGAAGCGATGGCCTTGCTGGAGCAGGGCTATGATATGCTCAAGTTCTTCCCGGCTGAAGCCGCAGGCGGTGCACCGGCGTTGAAATCATTGGCCAGCCCGCTTCCACAAATCACCTTTTGCCCCACGGGCGGTGTGTCCCCGCAGAACGCGGGCAGCTATTTGGCGCTGCCCAACGTTGTCTGTGTCGGTGGCTCTTGGGTCGCGCCTGCGTCCGCAATTGCGGCGCGGGATTGGACCGGGATCGAGGCGTTGGCGCGCGAGGCAGCAAGCCTCACGGCCTAGCGGTTATTGGACAGGCAGTTTGACCGGGAATTGGGCGCGCAGGCGTGCGTCCAAATCGGGATCGAAAACTGCGTTAGATCGCTGCCCAAGAATTTCCTCTTTGCGCGCCGTCGCCTTTTTCAGCAATTCTGGGCGACCGTTTTCCTCCCACTCCTTGGGAGAACTGCGGTCCGCCAGCGCGGGATAGATAAATTCCGTCTGCATCAACCTGAGCGTTTGATCCGTTCCTAGGTAGTGGCCGGGCCCAGCGAGGCAGGTGCTGCGCATTGTGTCCAACGCAAGGGTGTCGGCATTGACCTCAATTCCGCGCACACACCTCAGGGCCTGCCCGATCAGGTCATCGCCCAAAATCAGACTTTCAAGGCAAAACCCGAGCAAAGAGGCGTGCATTCCCGCAGCCTCATAGACCATATTCAACCCGGCCAAGCCTGCCAGCGTGTTGGAAATCCCTTGTTCCCAGCCCGCCTGCATGTCGGGTAACTTGGCATCGGCAATGCCAGCAGCAGCCCCACCAGGTAGCCCGTAAAAACGGTGCATCTGCGCGCAGCCAGCGGTCAACAACGCTTGCTCGCCCGAGCCACCGGACATCGCCCCGGTGCGTAAATCGGACACAAATGGCCATGTGCCAAAAATCGCCGGATGCCCCGGCGCCATCGCATTTACATAGACCACGCCCGCTAGGCACTCCGCCACGGCCTGCACAATTGCGCCCGCGATCGGGGCAGGGGCCGTCGCGCCCGCTTGGCCCGCCGATAGGAGTAAAACAGGCATGCCGGCCTCAATGCAGGCCTCCATCACAAGGCAGCTTTCTGTGGCAAACTTCATGGGGGGGACGACAAAGCAATTTGAGTTCGACACAAAGGGTCGTGCGCGCCATGCCTCATCACTGCCTGCAACCTCGCGCAAGAAGTCGAGGCACATGGGGACAGTAACGGCATCCACAAATGAGGTCCCGATATGCTTGGTCGTGCCAGCAACGCAGGCGTAAAGCGTATTGAGGTCCATTTCCTGTGCGTCGGGAATATCGCGCGGGACCATGGGCCGTTGCAAAAAGTGGACGTTGTCCAGCCGGTCCGCAATGCGGGCCGCATCATAAAGGTCCTGTAGGGTGCTTTCCCGGTAGGTGCCGGTTTCAACATCGACCATGTGTACCGCTGCACCGGCTGTTCCGTAGTGCACTTTGCTGCCGCTTAGGTGCAGATCATGGACCGGGTCGCGCCCCATGAGCGTGATTTCACGCGCAGCCAATTCGAGCGATTGCATCACCAATGCGCGAGGGAACCTCAGCCGTTTATCGTCGCCCAACGTGGCCCCTGCGCGGGTCATGATCTCCACGCCAGAGGGTGGGGCATCTGCCAGACCTATTTCCTCTAGGGCTGTAAGTGCGGCTTCGTGGATGGCTAGGATGTCATCTTGGCTGAGTGGGTTGAACGTTCCACCGGGCAGTCCGGCGCGAACAGGTGTCACATCTGCGGCAAGGGGGGCTGCGCGCAGCGCATGACGCGCGGCACGGCCGCCGGCGCGCGGGCTGCGCCGTTTGGGTTCTGCATTCATGTTTGATCTCAATCTGGGATAAGGGCAGGGAAGGGTGATCAACCCATCTTTGGTCTGCCCCGCGCCGCACGTCCCCTGTCCGCACCGATGGTGCGGCTCACAAGCGCGATCTTCCAATCATTATCGCGGTGGTGTTTTTTCTTGCGGCTCATGGTGCCAGCTATGCATGCGATTCCCTGCGCCGCGCGCTTAGAAGCGACAAAGTGTCGTTTTCAGACTTCTAGTGTTTTACTGCCGAGGGTCTAGGCAGCTTCGGATGCCAGTTCCGCTGCAAACTGTAAAAGCGTGTCTACCGCCAAGCGCAGTGCCGCGTCATCCACCGTCAGCGCGAGCCGGATGTGACCTGCCGCTGATGCACCAAAGCTTTCGCCGGGCATGGTTGCGATGTGGTGGGCGTCTAGCAAGGCATCTGCAAACGCCTCACCGCTGAGCCCCGTGGCGCGGATATCCAGCATCAGATACATCGCGCCCCCGGACGGCAGGGCGCGCACGACGTCTTGGGAGCCAATCTGGGCCAGCGTCTGGTCCCGGCGTCGCTGGAACGGTGCGGCGATTTCTGCTTCGAACGCATTCCCTTGGCGCAAAGCCCAGAGGGCGGCATCCTGCAAGAACCCCGGCACGCCGTAGGTTGTGTGGGTCGACAGGTTGATGAGGTGCGCGATGATATCCTCGGGCCCGACCAGCCACCCGACCCGAGAGCCTGTCATCGCGTGGCTCTTGGACATTGAACCGACGACCAAGGTCCGCTCCGCCATGCCGGGCAATGCGCGCGGCGACAGGTGCGTACCGGTCCACACTTGGGTGTCATAAACCTCATCTGAGATGAGCCACATGTCGTTGGTGCGGGTGAAATCGGCAATGATGCCCAGCGTTTCGGGGCCATAGATCACGCCCGTGGGGTTATTGGGCGTGTTAATCAAAAGGCTGCGGGCAGGTGTGTCACCCAAGGCTGCATCAAGGGCCGCACGAGTGGGCTGAAAATCAGCCTCCGACCGGGTGGGAACGGGCACGGCCACGCCCCCTGCGCCGCGGATCGTACCGGGATAGGTCGCGTAGTAGGGGTCTAAGAACATCGCGCGCTCGCCGGGGTCGAGTGCTGCCATATGTGCGGCGAAGAGTGCAGACTGACCACCCGGTGTGATAACAACGTTTTGCGGTCCCGTTGGGACGCCCGTGCGGGCCTGTACTCTTGCAGCCACCGCAGCGCGCAAATCGGCGGTACCCGGTATGGCGGCATAGCCCGTGTGACCTGCACTGGCCGCCTTGTGCATTTCATCCAAAATCGCGGGGTTTGTGCGAATGTCATGCTCTCCGATGGTCAGTTCCACTACCGGCGCGCCTGCGGCCTTCATGGCGCGCGCTTTGTAAAACACACCCCACCCGTCGGAGCCGCCGCCGTTCAATCCACTCAACCTGCGTGATACATTCATTGCGGCGTCCCCCACTGTAATTCGCGCACACAAAGCCACGGGGCCGCGCCCATGTCAAACCAAGCCGTCGGGGTGTTAACGTGCGGCGCTGCCTGCGCTTAGCCGTCGCGAGGGCGACAGGGTGGACAGCACGACTTCATAGGATGTGGTCACCCGGTCCATGATCTCATAAGGGGGGCGATTCCAGCCAATCATGACCCAACCGCCTTCACGTAGGTAGGGAGGTTGGGTCGCTTTGCCCAATTCAATCAGGACCGAGGCGCTGTGGGCTGTCCTGCATTTTACGGATATTCCTGAGCCATCTGTGGCGTAGGCGGCAAACATTTTGCTCCCGACTTTCCAGACCTTGATTTCAGGCCCGAAAGGGAAGTCCAGCGTAGTGCCCCGCAGGCTCGCACAATGTGTATCTACGTCAGCAGCTAACATGAAATACAACCTATTGGAGAATTAATGATTTGCAAACCTTTTTCAGCGCGATCTGAGCGGTGGAAGCGGGCGGCGGGTTTTAAGATGCAGCGCAACCTGATAACCGAGCGCGGCAGGCGGGTGGATGTGCTCGCCCCTGACAAGGAGATCCGGCCATGACGGCGCCCCAGATCCGTTTGCGCAATTCGCTCACGCGCAAAGTTGAGCCCTTTGAACCGGTGACGCCCGGCGAAGTGAGCATGTATCTGTGTGGACCCACGGTCTATGATCGCGCCCACCTTGGTAACGCCCGAAACGTGATCCTGTTCGACGTTCTTTTCCGTTTATTCCAAGAGGTTTACGGCGCCGACCACGTCACCTACGTGCGGAATTTTACCGATGTGGACGACAAGATTAATGCGCGTGCCGCCCAGTCGGAACGGGCCATTGGCGACATCACCGATGAAACGATCAGCTGGTATTTGGACGATATGGGGGCGCTTGGCGCGCTGGAACCCACGCACATGCCTCGC
Organism: Thalassobacter sp.; assembly: GCF_982993085.1. NCBI lineage: Bacteria > Pseudomonadati > Pseudomonadota > Alphaproteobacteria > Rhodobacterales > Roseobacteraceae > Thalassobacter > Thalassobacter sp. The sequence continues at coordinate 18,428 of NZ_CEZFMW010000011.1, forward strand.
GCCACCCAATACATCCCGCAGATGGTCGCGATGATCGAAGACTTGATCGCCAAAGGCCATGCCTATGCGGCCGAGGGGCACGTGCTGTTTCGGGTCGCAAGCTATAGCGAATACGGCCAGCTTTCGGGGCGGTCCGTGGATGACATGATCGCAGGCGCACGGGTAGAAGTGGCACCCTACAAAGACGATCCAATGGATTTTGTCCTGTGGAAGCCGTCGGACGCTGAGACGCCCGGTTGGGACAGTCCGTGGGGTCGGGGACGTCCGGGCTGGCACATCGAATGCTCCGCTATGGCCTATGAATTGTTGGGCGAGACTTTTGATATCCACGGCGGTGGCAACGATCTGATGTTCCCGCACCATGAAAATGAGATCGCACAATCGTGTTGTGCCAACCCCGGCGCGGGTTTTGCGAACGTTTGGCTCCACAATGAAATGTTGCTGGTGGAGGGCAAAAAGATGTCCAAATCCTTGGGCAACTTTTTTACTGTGCGGGATTTGTTGGACAAGGGCGTTCCGGGTGAGGTGATCCGGTTTGTGTTCCTGTCTACGCACTACGCCAAACCGATGGACTGGACCGAGCGGAAAGCCGAGGACGCCGCGAAAACGTTGCGCAAGTGGCGGGCGCTCACGGCGGGCGTTGATCCCACCGCGACCGCGGCCCCTGAGGTGATCGCAGCGCTGTGTGATGATGTGAATACCGCCGGGGCCATTGCCGCGTTGCACAAAATGGCAGGCGCAGGGGATGCGGCAGGTTTGTTGGCCTCTGCCCGTGTGATGGGCTTGATGACCGACGATTTGTGCGGCTGGGATAGCGTAGACCTATCAATCTATGAAGCCGCGCTGAGCGAGGCCCGCGCCACTGCCATGGAGACCAAGGATTTCGCTGAAGTGGACCGATTAAAATCCGCACTTTTGGCGGCTGGCGTCGAAGTCCGGATGAGCAAAGAGGGTGTTTCTTTGTCCGCAGGCACGGGGTTCGATCCGGCAGCATTGGAGGGGTTGGTATGAAGTACTCGCTCAGAACTGCCCTGCGTGCCGAAAAGGGGCAGGCCCTATGACCCGCGCAAAACTGTCCCTCTATGACACGACGCTGCGCGATGGCCAGCAGACCCAAGGCGTTCAGTTCTCAACGGCTGAGAAACAAGCGATTGCGGCCATGCTCGACACACTCGGCGTCGACTATATCGAGGGCGGTTGGCCCGGAGCGAACCCAACAGACAGCGCCTTTTTTGAGACAGCCCAGACCCAGCACGCGACCCTGACGGCCTTTGGCATGACCAAACGCGTTGGCCGCTCGGCGGAGAATGACGATGTGCTGGCCGCCGTGTTGAACGCAGGCACCCCGGCGGTCTGCTTAGTGGGTAAAACGCACCCGTTCCATGTGGATACGGCACTAGGCTGCACGCTCGACGAAAACCTTGAGGCGATCCGCGCCTCCATCGCGCATGTCACCGCCCAAGGGCGCGAGGCACTGTTTGACGCAGAGCATTTCTTTGACGGCTACACAGCCGACCCCGACTACGCGATTGCCTGCGCCACCACAGCACTGGCCGCTGGCGCGCGCTGGATTGTTCTGTGCGACACAAACGGCGGCACAATGCCCGGCCGCATCGCAGAAGTAACCCGGGCGGTCATTGCAGCTGGTGTGCCGGGCAGCCATCTGGGCATCCACACGCATAACGATACCGAACAGGCCGTCGCTGGCAGCCTTGCGGCGGTGGAAGCCGGGGCGCGCCAGATCCAAGGCACGCTCAACGGGTTGGGGGAGCGCTGCGGGAACGCCAACCTGACGGCATTGATCCCGACGCTGGTCCTGAAATCTCCCTATCGTGAGATGTTCGATACTGGCATTTCAATCGAGGGTCTTGCGGACCTGACGCGGATTTCGCGTAAACTGGACGATATCCTTAACCGCGTGCCACGGCGCGAAGCGGCCTACGTGGGGGCGTCAGCATTCGCCCATAAGGCTGGCCTGCACGCGAGCGCGATTGCGAAGAACCCCGCAACCTACGAACACATTCCGCCCGAAACAGTTGGCAATGCGCGCATCATTCCGATGTCAAACCAAGCGGGCCTGTCGAACCTGCGCAAACGGCTTGAAGGCGCGGGCCTGCCGTCAAGCGATACGGACGCACTGCGGCTGATTTTGGAGCAGATAAAAACGCGTGAAGACGCGGGCTACAGCTATGATACCGCGCAGGCCAGCTTTGAGCTGCTCGCACGCAAGGCACTTGGCCTGCTGCCCGACTTTTTTGAGGTTAAACGCTACCGCGTCACGGTTGAGCGGCGCAAAAACAAATACGATCAGATGGTCAGCCTGTCGGAGGCCGTGGTGGTCGTGAAAGTTGGCGGAGAGAAGAAACTGTCGGTCAGCGAAAGCATGGACGCCGAAGGCACAGACCGTGGCCCCGTCAATGCGCTTGCTAAGGCTTTGACCAAGGACCTTGGCGCCTACCAAGATCTGATCGAAGACATCCGCCTGGTGGATTTTAAGGTTCGAATTACACAGGGCGGCACTGAGGCTGTCACCCGTGTGATCATCGATAGTGAGGACGACAAGGGTCGTCGTTGGTCCACCGTGGGCGTTTCGGCCAACATAGTGGACGCAAGTTTCGAAGCCTTGGTCGATGCGATCCGCTGGAAGCTGGTGCAAGACACGTGAGCTTACAGGCCTGCGCCGAACTGGTCGAACGGGGCGATCCTGACCGCTTTTTGGCCACGATGGCCGCGCCGCCGGCGCTGCGCGCGACCTTGTTCCCGCTTTATGCGTTCAACGTTGAAATTGCGCGCGCTCCTTGGGTCACCCAAGAGCCAATGATCGCTGAAATGCGGTTGCAATGGTGGCGTGACGCGCTTGAGGAAATAGAGGCAGGCGGTGCGGTGCGCCGTCATGAAGTTGTCTCACCACTGGCTGACCTTCTTGATGCAGAAGCCTGCGCGACGCTTGATCTGGCTGTGGCGGCCCGTCGATGGGATATTTACAAAGATCCGTTCGAAGACGCCGCGCATTTCGAGAAATACCTTGATGAGACCAGCGCCGGTGTCCTTTGGACAGCCGCCCGGCTTACTGGTGCGCGTGCCTGCGAAGAGCAAACCATTCGTGCATGGGGCAGGGCGCTTGGCCTCATCAATTGGTTCCGTGCGGTTCCGGCGCTAGAGGCTGCCAATCGTATTCCATTGGTGGACGGTCGCTCTGATGCTATTCGGATGCTCGCGTCCCAAGCCCTCAACCTGCCCAAACTACCGAAATACCCGGCGCTATTGCCCGCGTGGCAGGTTAAACCGCTGTTGCAACAAGTCGCTCAAAACCCAACGCGCGTTGCCGATGGGAGCCTAGGCCAATCCGAATTCAGAAAACGGATCAGCCTCGCAAAGGCGGCAATACTGGGCCTCTAGCGCGCTCCTTTGTTCCACAAATACTCATAAGCGCCAGAGGCGCGCATCGCGTTGCGATCAAAGGCAGGCGTGTTAGGCAACTTTCATCGGGCGCAACCGAAGCCAGATCAACGCGGCCCCCGCCAGTGTCAGGAACGGCACCATCGCGATGTTTACAGCCGTCCAACCCGCAACCATGTCGGCCCCCGAGTTCACCAACCCACCCGAGCTGAGCGAGGCCAGTGTCACGAACCCGAACACGATCAAATCGTTCAGGCCTTGGGCGGTGCCGCGTTCCTCTGGCGCGTGGTTTGCGGTTAGCATGGCCGTGGCACCGATAAAACCAAAGTTCCACCCAAGCCCTAGCAGCACCAACGCGCCGTAAAAGTTGAACAGATCTACTCCCGCGATCGCCACAACGCCGGCAAGGCCAAGGGATAGCAATCCAACCGAAACAACTTTGCTGGCGCCAAAGCGCGCGATGAGGTGTCCGGTGAAAAACGACGGCGCGAACATGGCGATCACATGCGCTGATACGATGTCGGCCGCGTCTCCGGTCGTAAAGCCGCAGCCCACGACAGCCAGTGGCGTCGAGGTCATGATGAGGTTCATCAATGAATAGGTCACCATCCCGCAAATGATTGCCACCAACACGGCAGGGTCACGCAACAGTTCCATCCGTGTGCGGCCTCTGGGGGCTTTGCCGGCAACCGGTGCGGGTTTTGGCATGTCGAGGAACCAAAACAGCGACATCCCAACGATGTTAAGAACCGCCGCCGCTAGATAGGTGCCCAAGAACGGATAGATAAACGCTTCGTTCGTCACTTTTACCAGTTGCGGCCCCAGCAATGCTGCCACGAGGCCGCCTGCCATTACGTAGGAAATGGCCTTAGGTCTGTAGGCATCTGATGCGCCATCGGCCGCTGCAAAGCGGTAGAACCCTTGGGCAGACATGTAGATGCCGGTGCAATAGCTGCCCAGCAGGAACAGCGCAAAGCTATCGAGGTAAAGTGCCGCGGCACAGATAAGCCCCCCGGCAGCGCCGCCAAGCGCGCCAATCACAAATCCCACCTGTCGCCCCATCCGTTGCATCAGGGGGGAAATCCACGGCGCGGTGGTCATTGAACCAAATACAATCAGCGAAATCGGGAGCGTCGCCAGCAATGGGGTCGGCGCAATCGTCAGACCCGCCAAGCCGCCGACCACAAAGAGCATGGGCATTTGCGCGCCCAAAATGGCCTGGGCCATGACCAAGACCATTACATTGCGCTTGGCGCGGGCGTCGTTTGTCGACGGTTCAATGATTGCTGTCATGCTCTTGTCCTACAGTCTGCTCTGCACCGCGTCCAGCGCGCGGTGCGGGTCACAGCGGTGCGATCAAATGTGCGAACGACCCGCTGACCGGGCCATCGCGCAGCCCCATCGGGGATAATTTGGTGCCTTCGGCGTCTTGGGCAGTAAAGAGTGGCGAGCCCTTGGCCCTAACGGTTGTGGCGTAGTGAAATTCATGGCCCGCCCATGTGCCGGGGAACGCCCCGTGGTCTGCATGCAGCTTGCGATAGCCAAGGTGCAGCTTTCGTACGGAAAAGCTTGTTTCTAGATCCAACAGACCCGCCATGGCATGGGGCGTGCCGGTTGCATCGATCAAGGTCTGGCCCAGCACCATGTAGCCGCCGCATTCTCCGTAGATCTGCGCGGTTTCACTGGCCCGCCGCAGCGAATGAAGGAACACCGCATTGGCGGCCAGAGTGCCTGCGTGCAATTCGGGGTAGCCGCCGGGTAAGTACACAAGATCGCATTCTGGTACCGCGTTATCGGCAAGGGGTGAAAAGGGGACCACTTGCGCCCCCGCGGCACGCCATGCGTCCAGCAGGTGGGGATAGGCGAAATCGAACGCCGCGTCTGAGGCGACTGCAATCCGCTGGGCAGGGGGCTTTACCGGCTGTAGCGCAGGCACGGCGGCCAAGGGTGCCGCTAGGTCATGCAACTTGTCCAAATCGACCGTCAGGGCAAGCGTGTCGGCGGCACGATCCAAGAACGCATCCAAATCTGGGCGCTCTTGTGCTTGGACTAATCCCAAATGCCTGTCGGGGTGTTCCAGTCCGCGCACGCGCGGGACTGCACCAAGGACTGGCATGCCAAGTGGTTCAAGTGCCGTGCGCAGCATGCGCGTATGTCGAGGAGAGCCGACGCGGTTGAGGATCACGCCCGCAATCGTGACCTCTGGATGAAAGTTGGCAAAACCGGCCACCAAAGGCGCGATGGAATGTGCCATGCGCCCGGCATCAACGACCAAAACGACAGGTAGGCCAAGTGTCCGCGCGAGGTCAGCGGTGGATCCGCGACCGTTCGGCGGGGCGCCGTCAAACAGCCCCATTGCCCCTTCGATCAACAGCAGTTCAGGTGTGCCTGTGGCGGCCAGCGCGCGCAGGTGTTCGGGACCCATTGCCCAAGCGTCCAAAGACATACAAGGCCGCCCACAGGCGGCCTCATGAAAACGGGGATCAATGTAGTCAGGACCGGATTTTGCGCCTCTTACTTTGACGCCGGCCTCGCTGAGGGCGCGCAACAGGCCAAGCGTGACCGTTGTCTTGCCGGACCCAGAGGTGGGCGCGGCTAGGATCAGGCCTTTCATGACACTTCTGCCGGGCGCCCACGGTCCAACGGGTCTAGGCTGCGCGGGGCCTCTCCGGCGGCCATAGCCTGCCAATCTAGGGCTTGGCGCAGGCTCACGGCGCGGCCTACGCAGATGATCGCAGGTGCGCCCATACCGCTGGCCTCAACGTCGATTGCCGCGCGTGAAAGCGTGGTCTCCAACACTTCTTGGGTTTCGTGTGTGGCGTAGCGCACCACGGCCACGGGTTCATCCGGATGCCGGCCGCCCGCGATGATGGCTTCGGTGATCTGGGCGATATGTTTGATGCCCATGTAGATCACGATGACCTCACTGCCGCGCCCGATTGCAGCCCAATCTAGACCACAGGGCGTGTTGCCGCTGGCGTCATGGCCAGTCACAAAGGTCACGGATTGGTTCACATCGCGGTGGGTGACGGGAATGCCCGCGTAGGCCAAGCCGCCGACACCTGCGGTGATGCCGGGGATGATACGGATCGGAATTCCGTGCTGCACGAGAGTCTGGGCCTCTTCGCCGCCGCGGCCAAACACAAACGGATCGCCCCCCTTGAGCCGCAAGACCCGTTTGCCCGCACGCGCCAGCTCCACCAGCCGCAGCGAAATATCGCGCTGTTTGGACGAAGGTTTGCCGCCGCGCTTGCCCGCATAGATATGCTCGGCTTGTGGCGCCCATTCCAATAGGCGGTCCCCCACAAGCGCGTCATAGACAATGACATCAGCCTGACGCAGCGCGTTCAGCCCATGCAGCGTCATCAGCCCGGGGTCACCCGGGCCTGCACCACAAAGCCACACCCAGCCAGCACGCATCTCGGGCCAGTTGCCGCCCGGAAAGGAAACAGAGTCGTTCATGGCGCGCTTATGCCTGTTCTTTGGCGCGGCGAAAAGATGCGCTGACGACAAGCCTTTGCCCATTGGCGACGCATCCACCTGTCGCTAGGGTGCGAGTATGACTGATGCTGTCACTTTGCGCCGTGGTTGGACCACTGGCACCTGCGCCACCGCAGCCACAAAGGCCGCGTTGATGGGGCTGTGGGGTGGCGACGTGCCGGGGCGGGTGTCGATCATTCTGCCCAAAGGGGAAAAGCCAGAATTTGAAGTGGTTGGGGCACGTTCTTCATGTAATGAGGCTGAGGCCGGGATCATTAAGGACGCAGGCGATGACCCCGATGTGACCCACGGTGCCGAGGTCCGCGTGACGGTCCGCCCTAGTGCCGGTGGGGTGGTGTTTCGCGCAGGCGCTGGGGTGGGTACGGTAACCAAACCCGGCCTGCCAATTGACGTGGGTGAGCCTGCAATTAATCCCGTTCCACGCAAGATGATGGAAGAAGAGGTCGTGGCCCTTGCCGTAGCGCATGATCGCGCCCCAGACATTGAGATTACCGTCAGCGTTATCGGCGGTGCGGAACTGGCCCTCAAGACGTGGAACCCGCGCCTTGGGATCGAGGGCGGATTGTCGATTTTGGGCACAACGGGCGTTGTGCGACCGTTCTCTTGTGCGGCATGGATCGCCTCGATCCACCGTGGGATTGATGTGGCGCGAGCCAGTGGGCTGCCTCATGTTGCGGGCTGCACAGGGGCTACGTCTGAGCGGATCGTTCAAGGGGTTCACGGCCTGCCGGATCACGCGATGCTGGACATGGGGGATTTCGCTGGCGGCCTGCTGAAATACTTGCGCCGTCACCCCGTTCCGCGTCTTACGATTGGTGGCGGCATCGGCAAGATGTGCAAATTGGCACAAGGCGCGATGGATCTTCATTCAGGTCGCTCGCAGGTAGACTTGGGTGCGCTTTCGTCTTGGGTCGGGCAGGATCTAACCGACTGCAATACCGCGCTTGAGGCATATACGCGCGTAGGGCCCGACCTTGCAGAGGCGGTTGCGCGCAGGGGGCTGGATCAGATTAAGATCACGTTGCAAGGCGCTGATATTAAAGTTGATACAATTGTTATTGATCGTAAGGGCACCATCATTGGGCGGGCCGAATGACGGTTTTGTTGCTAGGAGGAACGGGTGAGGCGCGTGTGCTGAGCCACCGGCTCACTGGGCATCCGGTCATCGCATCTTTGGCGGGTGTGACGCGTAAGCCCAAACCGTATGGCGTGCCCACTCGGATAGGTGGTTTTGGGGGGGCTGAGGGGTTTCATTCCTTTCTAAAGGATGAAGGCATCACCGCAATTCTTGACGCAACACACCCCTATGCTGCGCATATGCCGAAACGAACGGCTTCTATCTGCGCCGAACGAGCCTTGCCGTATTTGCGGCTTTTGCGTCCTGAGTGGCAGCCGCAACCCGGAGATCAATGGCATGAGGTGGACAGGCTGAAAGCGGCGGCGTCGGTTATTCCAAAGGACAGCACCATATTCCTTGCGACAGGCGGGCAAAGTGCAGAGCAGACAGCGCCCTTGTACGAACATACGATTTGGCTGCGGCGCGTGGACGACACGGGCCCGGCGCCCTGGCCTAAGGGCGGTGTAATTGTGGGCTTGCCATCCAACGACCCACAGGTCGAGGCCGCACTTTTGGAGCGCTACGGCATCACCCACATGATCGCAAAGAATGCAGGTGGACCAATGGGCTATGCAAAGCTGGAAGCTGCGCGTGTCCTTGGTTTGCCGGTCTTTTTGCTGTCTCGCCCACCTTTGCCAGACGCGGCAATGACCACATCCCTCGATACCGCGGAAAGCTTTGTCAAAGCCCATGCCGCATAGCGAACGGATTATAGTTACACCGGCATGTGTGACCGAAGGGGCCATGGCCTTGGCCGCGGCGTGCCCGCGCATGGCATATGCTCTGACCCAAACCGGACCGTTGCCATTGCGCCGCAAGCCCGACGGATTTGCGCCGCTGCTTGATGCTATCGTGAGCCAGCAAATCTCGGTCGCTGCGGCGGATGCGATTTGGGGGCGGATGAAGGCCGCTAAACTGACGGGGCCGCGCAAAATTATGTGGGCGCGCGATGAGGACCTGCGCGCCTGCGGGCTTTCGGCACAGAAAATTCGCTATGCTCGGGCACTGGCAGAGGCGCGGATCGACTTTAAGGCGTTGCGCGATGCGCCCACCGAGGCTGTGATCGAAGAGTTAACCCAAGTGTCGGGCATCGGGCGGTGGACGGCGGAAATATACGCGATGTTCGCGCTGGGGCGCGCGGACGTGTTCGCGCCCGGTGACCTTGCTCTACAAGAAGGCGTGCGGATTTTGTACAATCTAGACACGCGCCCAAAGGAAAAAGAAATCCGCGCCATGGCAGAGGCTTGGGCCCCGTGGCGCGCCGTTGCAGCCCGCGTCCTTTGGGCCTACTACGGGGTGGCTAAATCAAGGGAAGGGACCCGATGACACGCACGCTCGACCAGCAAAGCCGCGCGCCCCAGTCGGGGACGACCAAAAACCTTGTGGTATTTCTGCATGGATATGGCGCCGATGGCCCAGACCTATTGGGGTTGGCCGATCCGCTGGCCGAACACCTGCCGGACACTGCCTTTGCCGCGCCCAACGCCCCAGAGCGGTCTGTGGCCAATCCTATGGGATTTCAATGGTTTCCGATCCCTTGGATCGATGGCTCCTCCGAGGAGGAATCGCGCAAGGGCATGATGCTTGCGGTTGATGATCTGAATGCGTTTCTTGATGACCTGATGGACGAGCACGGGGTTACCCCTGCGCAAACGGTCCTCTTTGGTTTTAGCCAAGGCACGATGATGGCGTTGCACGTGGCGCCGCGCCGGGCCGAAGCCTTTGCGGGCGTCGTGGCGTTTTCTGGCCGCCTGTTGGAGCCAGAAAGCCTTGCCGATGAGGTCGTATCCCGCCCGCCGGTCATGCTGGTCCATGGGGACGCGGATGATGTCGTGCCAGTCGAAAGCCTGCCCAAAGCCGCCGAAGCCCTACAGGAGGCGGGTTGGGAAAAAGTGTTCGCGCACGTTCAAAAGGGAACAGGTCACGGGATCGCGCCCGATGGGCTAAGCGTTTCGCTGGCGTTCATGCGGTCCGTTCTGGGACTGGAATAGCGTCACGCGCCCGTTACATCGTCTTTGTATGACACTCTTGGAAGCTGCCATCTAGGGTCTTGCCAGATGGCAGCCGCCATATATAGTGGATGTTGCTGGGGCGGGGCTCCCGCTCCGGTGGCCACTGCGGCATACGGAGCGAGGACGGAGTCTTTGATGGACGCACGACCAAACGACGTTGGGCTTAGCCCCCCGACGCATCCCACGCCCCCGACGGGCGATGATTTCAAAACCGCGTTTTTACGCGATCCCCAAACACTGAAACGCTATCCAGCACTGGTGCTGAATGCGGATTATCGGCCGCTGAGCTACCTGCCGCTGAGCCTTTGGCCGTGGCAAGATGCGGTCAAGGCGGCGTTTTTGGACAGGGTGGATATCGTGGCGGAGTACGATCATACCGTGCGCAGCCCCACGACGGAAATTCGTGTGCCTTCGGTTGTGGTTCTAAAGGACTATGTAAAGCCGCAAAAGCGCGTGGCGTTCACCCGGTTTAACCTGTTCTTGCGCGATGAATTCACCTGTCAGTATTGCTCATCCAAGGGCGATTTGACCTTTGACCACGTGGTGCCTCGCGCCAGCGGTGGGGTCACGTCGTGGGAAAATGTGGTGGCGTCATGCTCGCGGTGCAATTTAAGAAAGGGCTCTAAGTCTTTGAAACAGTGCGGGTTTAGTTTGCGCCGTGCGCCGCGTCAGCCTGCAAGTGCCGAGTTGATGAACTTGGGGCGCAAGTTTCCACCCAACTATTTGCACGAAAGCTGGATGGATTATCTGTATTGGGACGCAGAGCTGGATGCCTAGACCGCGTCGGGGATGTCAAAGCTAGGCTCCGCGAGGTCAAAGCCTTCAAACTGAAAGCCAGGTGTGACGGTGCAACTGACCAACGCCCAGGCAGTTTTGGGTGCATCCGCTGGTAGGCGAGCTGCCTGCCAGGCGTCTTTGGGCACCAGTGCTTGGGGCCGCATATGGGGCAGGTCAGGACCCAAGAGGTGAACGTTGGCCGGGCCTGTGTCATCCACTGCCACGCGCAGTTCTAACGCATGGCCCGCATGCCAAAACCACATCTCATCCGCGTCGACCCGGTGCCAATGGCTGCGTTCATCCGCCTTTAACAGAAAGTAAATCGCTGTTCCTGCGAGACGCTTGCCGCATGGGGCCTCGGCTTTCCATGTTTCTCGATAATGGCCGCCCTCTGGATGGGGCTTTAGGTCGAGCTCGGCAATGATCTGATCGGCGGTCATGCAGACCTCCCCTTGTTTTCGCGAAGAATGATATAAAGGCCAGTTAGAACCGTGACGCAAATCCCGAAAGCCGCGAGGCCGTTGGGCAGGTCGCCAAATGCCGCAAACCCGATGATAGTTGCGACCGGAATTTCGAGGTATTGCATCGGGGCAAGCGTGGATGCAGGTGCCAACCGTAACGACCATGTCATGCACAGGTGCCCCAAAGTGCCCAATGCACCAAGGGCAAAAAGCCATAGGATGTCAGAGCCTTGGGGGACCGGCCATGTTCCGTGCGCCCCTGTGAGCAGGACAGCAGCCCCCACCAGCACACTGGCTTGCGCGCCATTAACAGCCTGTAGCGTGATTGGGTCGATTTCTTTGGAAATTTGACGAGTGACCAGCATAAACAGCGCAAAGACCACGGCTACGACCAGTGGCAGCATTGCCGGCCAGCCGACGTTCGCAAAGCTGGGTTGGATCACCATCAGCGTGCCCATGAAACCGACGATGCAAGCCCCCATGCGGTGGGGGCCGACCTCTTCACCCATTACGAAGTGCCCCAGCAAAAGAAGGATGAACGGCATCACGAATGCAATCGCGATGGCGTCCGCCAGCGGCAGATACGTGAGCGAGGCGAACATCGCCCAAATCCCGAGAATATGCAGGCAGGCGCGCAGGAGTGTCAGGCGCCAGAGCCGCGGTGAAAGGCGCAGCGATGCGAGGTTGCGCGCAACAAGCGGGGCCAGCAATGCTGTCTGTGTTGTTGTGCGCACGAACACCAGCATCAACACGGGAAACGTCCCGGCCAAGGCCTTTGCCATCCCATCCCCCAACGGTGCCATAAGGCAAAAACCAAGCATAAAAGCGATGCCCAACATGGGCCGGTCAAGCGAAGGGGCGGGCAGGTGGGTCATGACGCGACCCTAGGCCGCGTCATGTGATGGTACAAGAGCCGGCGCTTAGCCGCGCAGGATGGAGGTGCCCGCGTAAACAGCGGTTTCGCCGAGGGCTTCTTCGATGCGGATCAGCTGGTTGTATTTCGCGAGCCGGTCAGAGCGCGCAAGGCTACCTGTTTTGATCTGGCCGCAATTGGTTGCAACTGCGAGGTCCGCGATGGTCGCATCCTCAGTCTCACCGGAGCGGTGGGACATTACGCATGTCATTTGTGTGCGCTGCGCAAGGCTAACGGCCTCTAGGGTCTCAGACAGGGTGCCGATCTGGTTCACTTTTACCAGCAAGGAGTTGGCGCAACCTTGCTCGATGCCCATTTCAAGGCGCGCAGGGTTTGTGACAAACAGATCGTCGCCGACTAGTTGCACCTTGTCGCCGATGGCATCGGTCAAGATTTTCCAACCTTCCCAATCATCTTCGGACATGCCGTCCTCGATCGAGATAATGGGGTAGTCGTTTACAAGCGCCTCAAGGTAGGCCGCGTTTTCCGCTGGGGTGAGAGTTTTTCCTTCACCGGCAAGCACATATGCGCCGTCCTTGAAGTATTCTGTCGCGGCGCAATCGAGTGCCAGATAGATGTCTTCACCGGGTTTGTAGCCAGCTTTTTCGACGGCCTTTAGGATGAAATCCAGCGCGTCGCGGGTCGAGCTTAGGTTGGGTGCAAAGCCACCCTCGTCGCCGATGCCCGTGCTGTAACCTGCGTTAGACAATTCTTTTTTCAGGGTGTGAAACACTTCAGATCCCATGCGCACGGCCTCGGCGATTGAGGTGGCCGAGACGGGCATGATCATGAATTCTTGGATGTCGATTGGGTTATCTGCGTGTTCACCACCGTTAATGATGTTCATCATTGGCACGGGCAGAACGCGGGCGGATGTGCCCCCGATATAACGGTAAAGCGGCTGACCGACATAGTCGGCGGCAGCATGCGCGACGGCCATTGAAACACCCAAGATGGCATTCGCACCAAGGCGGGCTTTGTTGGGGGTGCCGTCAAGTTCGATCATAGCTGCGTCGATGGCTTCTTGTTCGGTGGCCTCAAACCCTACAAGCGCATCGGCGATTTCGCCGTTCACAGCGGCCACGGCGTTTAGAACACCCTTGCCCATGTAGCGGCTTTTGTCGCCATCACGCAGTTCGACCGCCTCATGCACGCCAGTGGATGCGCCCGATGGCACAGCCGCGCGGCCCATGGTCCCGTCTTCGAGGGTGACGTCAACTTCCACGGTCGGGTTGCCGCGGCTATCAAGGATTTCGCGGGCGTGGACGTCGATAATGGTGCTCATGAACTGGTCTCCGGTGGTCGATAAAATGGGATGAGGTCGTCCTACCGGGTCGCGTCCTTAAGGGGAAGGGGTCTTGGAGGCGCGCCTTGCCACACGTGCCTCGCGCATGAGGGTGTAAATGCCCGATGCAAGCACGATAGCCGCACCCACAAGTGTTAACGCGTCAGGGCGTTCCTTAAAGATCACAACCGCGATGATGAGGCCAAAGAGCAGCCGGGTGTAGCGAAATGACGTGACCACGGCGACATCACCCAGCCGCATCGCCGTGACGATAGCGTAATAGCCCGCCAGCCCTGAAAACAACGCCAACACCAAACCGGTCAAGCCCAGCCCGCTGGGCAGGGGGCTTCCGCCAGTCCACAGCAACAGGACCCCACCGACAGGAATAATTGCGGCCAGTCCGTGTGCGGCCAGCACCATTGATGGCACGGTTGAGGGTACGGCACGCGTGGCCAAATCCCGGATAGACAGGCCAATCGCGGCGCCAACGCACAATAAAAGATACGGATCAAATGCAACGGTACCGGGGCGCACGATTATCAGAACGCCTATAAAACCCACGATGATCGCGCTCCAACGGCGCCAACCAACGGGCGCCCCAAGGAACATCGCGGCCCCAAGCGTAACGATCAAAGGCCCCGATTGGAAAATCGCGATGACCGTGGCAAGGGGCACCAAGGCAAGCGCGCTGACAAAGCACAACGTGCCCACGGCCTCACCTGCGATTCGCAGCCCAACCGGCCGTGTGGCCAATTCCGCAGACCACAATGCATGGCCCTGTGCCCGCGCGATGGCCGCAAACAGCACAAAGCCGATTACGCCGATCACGAGAATGATGAAACCGACGGTGACTTCACCCGACACCCATTTGATAAAGGCGTCTTCGATAGCGAATAACCCCATCGCAAGGGTCATCACAGCCGCACCACGCAGCGTATCGTTCATACATTGGCTCCGAAAAATAGAGGGGCGATGCGCCGGGATCGTGTCATCCTTTGCGCCGAACGCCGTACAGCTCCAACCGATGGCCCTTGAGCGTAAACCCAAGCCGTGCGGCGATTTTTTCCTGCAAGGCCTCGATCTCTGGGTCGACGAATTCGATGACCTCACCGGTTGTCATATCAATCAGGTGGTCGTGGTGATCCCGGTCGGCGTCTTCGTACCGGGCGCGGCCATCGCCGAACTCCAGCTTTTCTAGAATACCTGCTTCCTCAAACAATTTGACCGTGCGGTAGACCGTCGCGATGGAGATATTCGGATCCTGCGCCGAGGCGCGGGTGTAGAGATCTTCGACATCGGGGTGGTCATCGGCTGCTTCAAGCACGCCTGCAATGATGCGGCGCTGTTCGGTCATGCGCAGGCCCTTGGCCTCGCAGCGGCTTAAAATTGTTTCTCGCATCAAACTTCCCTCTCAACACCCAAGGTCTAGGGGCGCGCACTGCCGTTTGCAATTCGCGCCTTTGGGTCAGGTCCCGCAAAAGGTGCGGGTGACGGCTTCTTCGGGGGTTGCGGGCAGGCGATAGGCCGCATTGGCCTCCGTTTCGGCGAAGGGGTCGCGCAAAACCTCCCAGAGCGCGTTGAACGGCGCGTCATCGCCTGCGTCACAGGCCGTGATCGCCTCTTGGATGCGGTGATTGCGCGGGATCACAGCGGGGTTGGTGCGCGCCATCAGCGCGGGGTCTGGCGCGTGAGCTTGCCATTTGGCGTGCCACTCAGCGTAGGCGGTAGTATCGCTAAACAGTGTTTGCGCAGTATCCGCTGCCAACGCCCGGAACGTGTTGGTGAAATCCGCGCGTTCAGTCGCCATCAATTCCAGCAACTCGACACCCAGTCCAAAATGCGCGCGCTCTAACCCGATTTTTGCTGCTAGTTTTGTTTCCCACGCGGCGGCGTAGGCAGTGTGAAATTGTTCCAACGCGTCGGTCATTTCGGCAATGCCCGCCTCTTGGTCATCCCACAACGGCAGGAGGGCTGTGGCCAGTTGCGCAAGGTTCCAAAGGGCGATGTTGGGCTGATTGCTATAGGCATAGCGGCCCATTTGGTCGATCGATGAGAATACTTGGCCCGGAGTATACGCCTCCATAAAGGCGCAGGGGCCGTAGTCGATGGTTTCGCCCGAAAGGGTCATGTTATCTGTGTTCATGACGCCGTGGATAAACCCCAGTCCCATCCATTCCGCGATCAAGTGCGCTTGGGCCTGCATCGTGTGCGCCAGCAGGCCAAGGGGGCCTTTGCGGTCGGGGGCGTGGCGGTTAAGCGTGTAATCAACCAGCGCGGCGACACCTTCGCGGTCGCCTTGGCTGGCAAGCCACTGGAATGTGCCTACGCGGATGTGGCTTGCGGCCACACGGGTCAGAACACCACCGGGTTCCCACCCGGACTGACGCAGCACTTGCTGGCCTGTCCGTACGGCGCAAAGCGCGCGGGTGGTGGGCACGCCAAGAGCGGCCATTGCCTCACTAACCAAGAATTCACGTACAACGGGGCCAAGCGCGGACCGGCCATCGCCAGAGCGGGAGTAGGGCGTAGGGCCCGCGCCCTTGAGTTGCACGTCGCGTCGGTCCCCTTGGGTGTCGATAACTTCACCCAGCAAAAGCGCGCGACCGTCGCCCAATTGCCCAGACCAATGGCCAAACTGATGCCCGCCATAGACCTGCGCCAATGGCCGCGCCCCCGGTGGCGGAGCGTTGCCTGCAAAGACATCCAGAGCCGCGCGGATGTCCGCCCCGTTGGTGCCAAGGTCTTGGGCCAAGTCGTCATTCACGGCCAACCAAGACGGGTCCGCGACGGCAGTGGCTTGCATCGGGGTATAGAACCGGGCGGGCAGATCCGCATAGGTGCTCTCAAACGCTAACATCGCCCACCTCATGGGTTAATTTGTGAATTGTGCCGCGTGCAGGGGCGGTCAAAGCCGCGCCAAACGCTCGACCAAGAGGGCAAAAAAACCGTCGGCGTCAAGATCGCCAAGAAACAGCGCGTTGGGCGCACGGTCCGTCACGCGCCACCAGTCGGCAACGGTCATGCCACGGGTGAGGGGGCTGTTGACCTCAATCTCAACATTGACGAAGCGCCCTGTGAACAGCTCTGGTTTCAGCAGATAGGCAATCACGCATGGGTCATGCAAAGGAGCGCCGGCACTGCCATATTTTTCTTTGTCAAAGCGCTCAAAGAAATCGGTCCACTCGGCGACCATGCGCCCGACTTCGGTGCCAAGCGCGCGGAAAGCGGCCACGCGCGGGGCGGTGGCCAGTGCTTTGTGCGTTACATCCAATGGCGCGACGACCAAGGGCACACCAGCGGCAAATACAGCCTGCGCGGCCTCTGGGTCGACATAGATGTTAAATTCCGCGGCGGGAGTGATGTTTCCCACCTGAAAATACGCCCCGCCCATCAAGACGATTTCCTGCACCCGCTCAATGATATCGGGGGCACGGGCAAAGGCGGTCGCGATGTTGGTCAATGGGCCCAATGGGCATAGCGTCACGGTGCCCGATGGTTCGGCCCGGAGTGTGTCGATGATGAAATCGACGCCGTGTTGTTCCTGCAAGGGCATCACCGGATCGGCCATCTGCGGTCCGTCGAGCCCCGTCTTGCCGTGCACATGTTCTGCCGTCACCAGCGGCTGGCGCAGGGGGCGATCGCAGCCCGCAAACACAGGCAGGTCGGGGCGTCCCGCCAGCTCACACACGATGCGCGCGTTTTTCTGGGTCAAGGGCAGGGGCACATTTCCCGCCACCGCCGTTAGGCCAAGAACCTCTAACTCTGGTGATCCGAGGGCCAATAGGATCGCTACGGCGTCATCTTGTCCGGGATCAGTGTCTATGATGATTTTGCGGGTCATTGTCGCGCCTCCCTTGGCGTTGGTCTCGCTGCGGCGGCGCGCATGTGCAAGGTGTTTTTGCGGGCCTAGGCGGTTTTTTCGGCGTGTTTGGCGGCGTCCCAAAGTGCGTCCATCTCGGCTAGATCGCTGTCTTCGGGGCGACGACCCTGCGCGGCCAGAGCGGCCTCAATCGTGCCAAACCGGCGCACAAATTTGGCGTTAGCGGCTCGCAAAGCGGCCTCTGGGTCGACCCCCATGTGGCGGGCAAGGTTTGCCATGACAAACAACAGATCGCCCATTTCTTCGGTCACTTCGTCTGCCGAAAGGTGGTCTTGGGCTTCGATCAGCTCGGCGGCTTCTTCTTGCATTTTAGCGAGCACTTGCGTGGTTTCCGGCCAGTCAAACCCAACCCGTGCGGCGCGCTTTTGTAGCTTGACGGCGCGCAACAGCGCAGGCAGCCCAAGCGCCACATCATCCAACACACCACCACGCGCCTTGGCCGCGCGCTCGCGGGCCTTTTGTGCCTCCCAGTCGGCAACTTGTTGTTCGGCTGATTTATCGCGGCTTTCGTCTCCGAAAATATGGGGGTGCCGGTCGACCATTTTCTGCGCCACGCCCTCGGCCACGGCATCAAAGTCGAAATGCCCGGCCTCTGAGCCGATTTCACCGTGATAGACGACCTGCAAAAGCAGATCGCCCAGTTCACCTTTAAGCTCAGCCATATCGCCACGCTCGATTGCATCGGCGACCTCATAGGCTTCTTCTATGGTGTAGGGTGCGATGGTTTCAAATGTCTGTTCGATATCCCACGGGCAGCCGGTTTTCGGGTCGCGCAGGCGGCGCATGATCTCTAGCAAACGGGGTAATCCGCCGCCGGGGGTCTTGCAAAGTGTGTCACTGTCCATTGCGGGTCCCCGTCTGTGCTTTACAGTCTCGATCAAAGCCCAGAATCCAGATGAGGACAACCCATGCCCGTGCTCAATTCCATCGCGGACCTTGCACCGCAAATGACCGAATGGCGGCGCTGGTTGCACCAAAACCCCGAAATCGATTTTGCCTGTCACAAAACAGCGGAGTTTGTGGCTGCAAAGCTGCGTGAATTTGGGGTGGATGAGGTGCATGAAGGGATTGCGCAGACCGGACTGGTCGCGATCATCAATGGTGGAGCGGAGGGTCCGACGATTGGGCTGCGCGCGGACATGGATGCGCTTCCGATGCAGGAGGAAACAGGTGTCGATTGGGCCAGCCAGACACCCGGTGCAATGCATGCCTGTGGTCACGATGGGCACACGACAATGTTGTTGGGGGCGGCCAAATACCTCAGTGAAACGCGCCGTTTTTCGGGCCGGGTCGCGCTTATTTTTCAACCCGCCGAAGAGGGCAGCGGCGGTGGTCGTGTTATGGTGCAAGAGGGCGTGATGGACCGCTTTGATATCCATGAGGTCTATGCACTGCACAACGGGCCGGGTGTAGCGGCTGGTGCATTTTGGACCACGCCGGGCCCGATTATGGCGGCCGCTGATACATTCCGGATTGATATCACAGGCAAGGGCGGGCATGGGGCCGCCCCCCAAAACACATTTGATCCGATCACAGCCGCATTGGCCATTGGCAACGCGCTACACACTATTACCAGCCGCAATTTGCGCTCGGGCGATGATTTGGTCCTGTCTGTGACGCAGATACACGCAGGTACAGCCGACAATATTATTCCCGCCCACGCTTGGCTTGAGGGAACCGTGCGTACATTCACGCCCGAGGTTCGCGACATGGCCGAGACCCGCTTGGCCGAAATTGTGACGGGGCAGGCGGCAAGCTTTGGGGTGCAAGCCGTTGTCGATTATGATCGGGGGTATCCCCCGACGGTTAACCACCCTGCGCAAGCGCAGTTTGCTGCTGATGTTGCCGCAGAAATTGTGGGGCAAAGCAATGTGACCCCGGATGGTCGTCCCGAAATGGTGGCCGAAGACTTTGCCTATATGCTAGAGGCGCGCCCCGGCGCATATCTGTTCATCGGGAACGGCGATAGCGCGGGGTTGCATCACCCCAAGTATGATTTCAACGATGCGGTTGCGCCGGTCGGGGCCAGTTTCTTGGCCCGTCTGGTCGAGACCGCACAGCCGCTATGACGGGTCCGCGACCTTAACCCGCCCGCATCAACATTCCCCAAAGGTCACGCGTATCATCAGGGTCCGCGAGCATATCGAGCGGCTCATAGAACGGGTGATCGTTTAGCTGGGCGTGCACATATCGCAGGGCGCTAAAATCCTCAGTGGCAAAGCCGACGCTGTCGAACAGTGTGATCTGATCGTCGCGGGTCCGTCCCGATGTTTGGCCGGCAAACACCTGCCAAAGCTCGGTCACGGGGTGGTCGGGGTCTAGCTGTTGTATCTCTCCCTCAACGCGGGTTTGCGGCGGATATTCCACAAAGATATCAGAGCGGTGTAGAATATCTGGGTGCAGTTCTGTCTTGCCGGGGCAATCCCCACCAATGGCGTTTATATGCACGCCGCTGCCGATCATATTGTCGGTCAAGATGGTGGCAAATTGCTTGTCAGCGGTGCAGGTCGTGATGACCTGTGCGCCTGTGACCGCCTCTTCGGGGCTGGTGTGAGTGGTGACGTCAAATCCCTGGGCGCGCAAGTTATTGGCGGCCTTGGTCGTGGCTTTGGCGTCAATGTCATACAGGCGGAGGGTATTAATCTTGCATAGCTCGCGTATGGCAACGGCCTGAAACTCGCACTGAGCGCCATTGCCGATCAACGCCATGGTGTGCGCGTCCTGGGGGGCCAAAAGCCGCGTAACCAAGGCCGAGGTTGCTGCCGTGCGTAGCGCTGTTAGTAACGTCATTTCCGTCAGCATAACTGGATAGCCGGTATCGACTCGGCTGAGCACGCCAAAGGCCGTCACGGTTTGAAATCCGCGCGCCATGTTTGCGGGATGGCCGTTGACGTATTTGAAGCCATATTGCGCACCGTCCGAGGTGGGCATCAGCTCAATCACCCCTTCCTCAGAATGGGCCGCGATGCGGGGTGTTTTGTCAAACTCGGGCCAGCGCTTGAAATCTGCCTCAATTACAGATGCCATGTCGGCCATCATCTGGCCGGGTCCTATCGTATGGATCAAGCGCATCATGTTTGCGACGCTCACAAAGGGAACATACGCCAGATCAGAGGGTTGTAGTATGTCTTTCACGTCATTTTTTCCTTTATGCACTGCGTGTGACCCTGTCCAAAATCGTCCGACCCGCGAGAGATCCGCACAGATCCACCATCAGTTTCGCAGTCCGGCCTCGGTCATCGAGAAAGGGGTTCAACTCTACGAGATCAATCGCATTCACGAGCCCGCTTTCGTGCAGGACTTCCATGATCAGGTGGGCCTCACGGAAAGTGGCGCCACCGGGTACCGTGGTGCCGACAGCGGGCGCGATGCTTGGGTCAAGAAAATCTACGTCGAGGCTGACATGCAGACGGCCGTTGGCAGCACGCACACGGGCCAAGAACTCTTCGAGCGGTGCGCGCACGCCAGTTTCATCAATGGCGCGCATGTCATGTGCGTCGATCCCAAGGCGCTGGATCGCCGCACGCTCAGCCTGATCAACGCTGCGCAGGCCCATCATACAGATGTTTGGGCCGGGAATTGGGGCGTTTAGGGGCGTATAAATCCCCTCAAACCCTGCGCCGCCTGTCAGATAACCCATTGGCGTGCCGTGCAAATTTCCGCTCTCGGTCGTGTCGAGTGTGTGCAGGTCGGGATGGGCATCTAGCCACAGCACGAAAAGGGGGCGGCCATCGTGATGCGCCGCGTTTGCGTGCCCGCCGATTGACCCGGCTGCCATTGCGTGATCGCCGCCCATGAAAATGGGGATGTGATCGGTGCGGCAGACATGAAAACTGAACTCAGCGATTTGGTTCGTCCAGGCCACAACCTCGGCAAGGTGATGCACAGAGGGATTTGGATGCGGAATGTCTGGGCCAACCTCGACCCAAAGGGAGCCCACATCTTGGACATCGTGCCCCAAGGCGGCAAGCGACGGCCCAAGCCCCGCTGTGCGGTAGGCATCCGGCCCCATAAGGCAACCGCCACGGCCTGCGCCGATTTCAATGGGAATGCCGATCAATTGGTAACTGGGCACGCGCGTGATCCTGTGCTGGGGTCTATTGGCCCTAATATCGCCGCCCAAATCGTCAGGACATAGTGTCAAAGCTGTACAAAATGTGCCATATTGTTGGCATATTGTTAGGGTAATCTCACATAATGTTTGACTTGGATGACACCGACCGCGCGTTGATCGCGGCACTGAAACGCGACGGGCGGATCGCCACGACGCAGCTTGCGCGGCAGTTGAACCTGTCGCGTGCCACAGTCCAAGCCCGGATTGAGCGGCTGAAGGACCGCGGTGTGATCAAGCGCTTCACGGTTGAGGTCACGCTCGCGAGCGATGATGACGCAATTGCTGCGATCATGTTTATTGCACTGCAAGGTGCAATGAGCCGGGCAGTTATCCGGCAGCTGCGCAAAATGCCCGAGATCGTGACGTTGAATTCAACTAACGGCGGCTGGGACTTGGTCGCTCGGATCGAGGCGCAGGACCTGCGCCGGTTTGACCGGGTCCTTCGTGAGGTGCGCGAGATTGAGGGGGTCGTGAACTCGGAAACTTGCCTTCTGTTGGCAGAGGCGTAGCGTTACAGCAGCGCGCCGGTCCCCTGTAGCACCCCGTGCTCTAACGCATAGCGCGTCAGTCCAGCAGTTGAAGAAATCCCCAACTTGCGCTTGATGTTCTTGCGGTGGGTTTCCACGGTTCGAACCGAAATATCCAACTCAACCGCGACGTCCTTGTTGGATTTACCTTGGGCCAATTGCAGCAAAATCGTCTGCTCCCGTGAGGTAAGCGCCTCGGCCGCGCCGTCCACTGGCGTGAGAGACCCTTCAGCACCGGGGCACAAATACCGCTCTCCTGCCATGACGGTATCAATGGCGCGGCGGATTTCTTCGGTCGGAACATCCTTAAGGACATAGCCCATCGCGCCGTGGTTGAGGGCCGTGTTGATGTATTCGGGCGTGTCATGCATCGACAGGATTAATATGCGGGTATCGGGGTGGTTCTCTAGCAGGATTTCGGTGGCCGACAGCCCGTTGACCAACGGCATGTTCAAATCAAGCAGAATGACATCCGGAGCAAGCGTCGCGGCCTGATCAATGACCTCTTGGCCATTTGCGAGCGTGCCGACAACAACGATATCGTCATAGGTTTCCAGAATGGCGCGGATGCCGTCAGCCACCATCGGGTGGTCATCCACGATAAGAACCTTGATCGAATTCATAGGTTTTGATCCTTCGCTCGTCTTCCTGTGCCATCGCGTCCCGCTTGCGGTGCAAGCAGGTGGCTTAGGGGCACATCCGCCTCAATCACGGTGCCTGCATCCGTGGTGGTTACGCGCAAGGTGCCGTCCAATTGCTCGACGCGTTCTTGCATGTTTCGCAACCCAAGGCCACTGCGCCCGGTGCGCGCAACCGTTTGGTCGCGGCCTGCGGTTAGCCCTTTGCCGTTATCGGCAATGCGTAGCGTGGCCCCGTTGCGATGTCCTGCCACACTGACCGAGACTTCGGTCGCCTCAGCGTGGCGTTCAATGTTTGTCAAAGCCTCTTGCGCGATGCGGTACAGGGCATTCTTGGCCTCCGCATCGAGGCGGTTACGAAAGACCACGGTTTGAAAGTTCACGGGCACTTTGGTGCGGGCTGAAAAATCCTCGGCCAGCGCCTTGAGGGCAGGGCCCAGCCCAAGGTCATCCAAAACGCCGGGGCGTAGATCACGACTGATGCGCCGGACCTCACCGATGGCGCCGTGTAGGCCTTCGATGCCTTCATCCACGGCCTTGGTTGCCCCTGCGCCGCCCTTGGCAGTTAGCCGCTTGGCCAGTTCCAACTTATACCGCACCCCCACAAGGATCTGAGAGATTGAGTCGTGCAATTCGCGCGCGACGCGGCCGCGCTCTTCTTCTTGGGTGTCGAGCACCCGTTGGGTTAGCGCCTTCAGCTTGGCATCCGCCAAACGCCTTTCGCGGACTGTGATTAGGAGCCCCGAGAGAAACACGATCGTGAGGGCCGCACCGGTGATCAGCCCGATCTGCACAAATGTCCGCCGCACACGGCTTTGCGTTTCGGCACGTGCGGCGGCCACACTGGTCAACACCTCGTCAATAAACACGCCGGTACCAATCGCCCATTGCCAGTCCTGCAAGCCGATCACATAGGTGATCATAGTCGCGGTTTCCCCGGTCGATGGTTTTTCCCATTCATAGGTGTGATACCCGCCGCCGGAGCGTGCCACATCGATCAGCGTGTCGGTTATGGACACCCCGTTGGCGTCTGTCATTCCCGTCCAGTTGCGTCCGATCAGCCGCGTTTGCCGCGGCGAAACAAGGTTTGTGCCGTCGTAGTCATAAACAAAGAAAAACCCATCTTGTCCGTAAACCATCGCAGACAGGATCTGTGTTACCCGCAGCTTTGCCAACGCATCATCGGGGGCCGCATTGCCATAGATCGTCACAAAGGCGGTCCGAGCGAGGCTGAGGTAGTTTTTTAACTCTGCCTTTTTCGTTTCAATCAGGGTGCGTTCAAGGGCGGCCAACTCTCGCTCTGCCATGCGGCTGGATTGTATGTTGACCAGTAATGCGATGGCGGCAGCGGCCAAAACCAACGGGATCGTGGCCAGCCCAAAAAGCTGCTGACCGTAAGTCACACGGCGCAGACGGGTTAAGCGAGAAGAACGATGCGCAGGCGACATTGAGGGCCAATTGCCAATGGATTGAGCAACACGCCTAAGAATTTCTGACCGGTAGGGCAAGATTTTTTCAAATATCAGGGTTCTTGGGTATTTCCTTGTGGGGGCGGGGAACCTACCTTCCCGCGACTAACTTGCGTCAGCGTCTTCCGAGGGGGGAGTCGCTGTTCATTAATCCATAGGGGAGGAAAACCATGGATCGTCGTTCGTTTTTGAAGAATTCCGCGCTTGGCGGGACGGCAGCTGCGGCCGCAACGCTGGCCGCACCGGCCTACGCTCAGGGCAAACGCACCCTGACGATGGTGACCACGTGGGGCCGTGGCCTTGCGGGCGTGCACGATGCCGCACAGCGCGTCGCCGACAGCATCACAACCATGACCGATGGCATGCTCACCGTTGACCTGAAGGCTGCTGGCGAACTGGTTGGCGCATTTGAAGTATTTGACGCGGTCAGCTCCGGTCAAGCCGACATGTACCACGGCGCAGACTACTACTTTGTGGGTCAGCACCCTGCCTACGCCTTCTTCACGGCTGTGCCCTTCGGCATGACCGCGCAAGAACTGGCAAACTGGTACTATCACGCCGGCGGCATGGAAAAGCACGACGAACTGGGTCAAATCTTTAACCTCAAGTCATTCCTTGCAGGCAACACCGGCGCACAGGCCGGCGGTTGGTACCGTCAGGAGATCAACGGCCCAGAGGACTTTAACGGCCTGAAGTTCCGTATGCCCGGTCTCGGCGGCAAAGCCCTTGGTAAGCTCGGCGCATCGGTGCAAAACCTGCCCGGTTCCGAAGTGTACCAAGCGCTGGCATCCGGTGCGATCGACGGCACCGAGTGGATTGGTCCATGGGCTGATGAAAAAGCTGGCTTCCAAGAGATCACAAAGACCTACTACACCGCTGGCTTCCACGAGCCAGGTGCAGGTCTGTCTGTGGCGACCAACCGCGAAGTGTTCGAGGGCCTGAGCCCCGCGCACCAGAAGGTCATCGAAATCGCAAGTGCGGAAGCCCACCAGTGGAACCTCGCACAGTTCTTGGCCAACAACGGTACTGCGCTGCAACGTCTGCAGTCCGCTGGCGTTCAGGTCCGCAGCTTCCCTGACAGCGTTTGGGATGCATTCGGTCGCGCGTCGCAAGAAGTGCATGACGAGAACATGGGCGACGAGATCTACAAGTCGGTCTACGACAGTGCAATGTCCTCCATGCGCGCCTCTTCGCGTTGGATCGAAGCTGCCGAAGGTACATACCGCGCACAGCGTGACCGCGTGCTCGGCTAATTGCCAAAAACGTGGGTGGGGCCGTTTGGTCCCGCCCATTTTTCTTATCACGACAGTTGCCGCGTAAGCACAGTCATATTCGATGGTGCTGCGGAGTGCGGTGGGCCACGCCCGCCCAACGATACACCCCGCAATAACATGCGTGGGAGGGGAAGACCGGTCAAAGGGTGCATAAACCCACCGGGTATTATCGCGAGGGAAACGAGATGCTCGACGCAGCGCTTTGGGTCATTACCAACATTGGGGCGGCCTTTTACAACACTGGCTATGCGATCTTGAACCCAAGCACGTGGCTTGATTGGTCCGATCCAGTCGCCAAAGTGCGGTTCATTTACTACGGCGGTTCGGTCGAGTTCTTCTTTGTCGTGTTCACGACGTTCCTTGTTCTAACAGCGATCGGCTTTTGGAAGCGCACGTTCCTATGGGGGTTGGTGCGCGGGCTTGAGGGCTTTGCAAACACACTGGGCCGTTTCGCGGCTTGGGCTGGCCTGTTGATGGTGCTGCAACAGATCATGATCGTGTTCTTGCAGCGTATTTTTCGCGTGTCTGAAATCACGCTTGGGCCATTCGGCACGGTATTCACGCGCGACCTGAGTTGGTACTCAGAAGAGCTTAAGCTTTATAATGCAATGATTGTTTGCTTGTGTGTCTCCTACACGTTTGTGCAGGGCGGCCACGTTCGTGTGGACCTTGTTTACTCGGCGGTGTCGCACCGCACCAAGCGGGTGATCGATATGCTGGGCAGCGTTCTGTTCATGATGCCGGTCATGGTGCTGACCTGGATGTACGCTTGGTTCTTTATGTGGCGTCACCTCGTTACGCCGAAAATCTCGGCCTCCGACAATCTTGATTTGTTGGAGCGCAAAGCGCGCATTTTGAAATGGAATGTTGAGACCATTGGCTTTTCGCCCAATGGGTTTGACGCCTACTTCCTGTTTAAGGTGTTGATCGTCGCGTTCTGCGGCTGCGTGTTCCTGCAGGCGTGCGCCTTTTTCTGGCGTAGCTATCTCGAATGGTTCGAGGGTGAGGCCTCTGCGGGGAAATATCTGGACAAAGACAAGCTGGGCGACGCGGAAGCGGAACGCGCGGCAGAAATCCACTAAGGGGCAGACAGATGATTTTGGGGTTGGACGGGATCGAAGTCGGTCTGTTGATCGTTTTTATGTGCCTTTTCGGGGGCATTATGTCGGGTTTTCCGGTGGCTTTTGCCATCGGTGGGGCAGGGATCATTTCGTTTGGGATCATCGCGGCGCTCGATAGTGCAGGGATTTTGATCCACCAAGCGATCGACTCTGGCTCGGCCGAGTATGGTGCGCTGGTGGCCGACGGGATCGCGCGGGATGCGATTTCGGTCTTCCGGTATCCTGAATTGCCGCGCGTCGAAGAGGCCTTGTTCCCCGGCGGGTGGGAGTTGGCGGTTGACCGCAACCTCAGCTTTATCGTGAACCGCATGAATGAGCGCGTGATCGCGGGCGCCTCAATCGAGACACTACTGGCTGTTGCGATGTTTGTGATGATGGGCATCACGCTGGAACGCTCTAAAATCGCGAATGATCTGCTGACAACAATGGCACGTTTGTTTGGGCCATTGCCCGGCGGGCTTGCTGTGTCGATCGTGATTGTGGGTGCGTTTTTGGCGGCTTCCACCGGGATCGTCGGTGCGACTGTTGTGACGATGGGTTTGTTGGCTTTGCCGACAATGCTGCGCAACGGCTATTCGCCCGAACTGTCCACTGGTGTGATTGCGGCGTCGGGCACCTTGGGGCAGATCATCCCGCCCTCTATCGTCATCGTGCTGCTGGGCACCTTGGCTGGTGATTTGTATTCAACTGCCCAAGAACAGCGCGCGCAGTTTGTTGGCTGCGGCGATGCCCTGACATATCTTGGCAAGCCTGCGGTTGTGTCTGTTGGGACCCTGTTCCAAGCCGCCTTGCTGCCCGGCATCATGCTCGCCTTCCTGTACGCAGCCTATGCGTTTGGCTTTGCGCTGTTGAACCCGTCCAAGGCGCCGCCGGTGATCTTTGCCGACGATAAACCATCGTTGATTACGCGTTCCGATGCGTTGACTTGGTTCTTGTTTGCACCTGTGGGCATCATCGTGGCTGTCGTAATCGCGGTGCAGGCAGGCATTGTTGGCTCACAATCCGTCCAAGTCAGCGCGTTCTCGGCGTCGGGTGAAACGGCGTCTTTGCGGACCAATGTGTCCGAGCAATGCTCGGCTGCGATGATCGATCTGCATGGCCAAGAAGCCTGGGACATGGCCGTAGCAGAGCAGGCAGAGATTGAGGCATCAGGCGGGGTTGTCGCGTCACGCGAGCTTACGACTGAGGAGCGTGATGTCTTGCGCCAAGAGGTCGTGGCCAACGCGCCCGCGATTGGCTCGGGCATCGCGACATTGTTCATCCTTTTGGCCTTGGTCCTGACGACTGCGCGGGGTGTGAACCCTATGGCGTCACCTGCGCCGCTGATTGTGGGCGGCCTTGGCGTTGTGCTTGCCTTTGTCATAGACATCGCACTGCTTGGCCCGCTGACATCCTCTGGGACAACGTTTGTGTTGATGGCTATCCCCTTGGCTTTGGTGGCCTATGGGTTGCGCACAGCCTTTGGCCGTTTGGCGCAGAACGAATTGCTTCGCGTGGTGTTCCCGCCGCTGGTGTTGATCGTGGCGGTGCTTGGATCGATCCTTGGTGGTATTACGAACCCAACGCCCGCTGCGGCCTTGGGGGCAGGTGGGGCCATCATGCTGGCCGCCTACCGCAAGCTGCGAGAGGATCAAAAATCCGGAAAATGGATCCTGATTGCGAGCTTCTCGATCATTATCCTGATCATCTTTGGCGTGAATTTTGATTTGCGCGTGGGTGTTGGCACCACCACGATAGCCGACCAGATCGCGATGCTGATCGCACAGGCCTCGTACCACATCGCATTTGGTGGTCTGCTGTACGCGTGCTGGGTGCTGTTCAAGACTGGCGTTCTGCCACCTGTGGTGCGCGAAACCGCCAAGGTTACGTCTATGGTGTTCACCATCCTGATCGGTTCGCAATTGCTGAACCTTGTGGTGATTTCCTTCGGGGGTGAACACTACATCCAAGAGTTCCTGCGCAGCTTTGATTCAGAGATCAAAGTGTTCCTGATCGTTATGCTGGTGCTGTTCATTCTTGGGTTCGTGCTCGATTTCCTTGAGATCATTTATATCGTAATCCCCATCGTTGGCCCCGTTATCTATGGCGGGACGATGGACCCTAAGTGGGTAACGATCATGATCGCCGTGAACCTTCAGACATCGTTCCTGACACCGCCATTTGGTTTTGCGCTGTTCTATCTGCGGGGCGTCGCACCGAAGGAGGTCACGACAGGCCATATTTACCGCGGGGTCCTGCCGTTCGTCTTGATCCAAATCGCTGGACTGGGGCTGCTTTGGATGTTCCCCGGGGTCGTCTCTATCATCCCGGATTTGCTCCCGAATAACTGATAAGAAAAGGGCGCCCTGCGGGGCGCCTTTTTTATGTCCGGGGGCTCGTGATTTAGTCCAGGCCGCTAACGAGCAGGCTGGCTGTTCGGTAGGGTGATTTTGGCCACTTGTTCCGCGATAGGGTCCACGGACAGCGGGTGCATTTCGGCGGTATGGTCATCCGGGTCGCCGATATCCTGCCACTCACCGTTCTTGTAAATCTCAAGACCCGAGAAGTTGGCCTTGTATCCCATTTTGGACGATCCAGGCACCCAGTAGCCCAAATAGACGTAAGGCAGGTCGGCATCGAGCGCGATGCGTACATGATCCAAAATGACATAAGTCCCCAGCGAGGCCTTCACCATAGCCGGATCATAGAAGGAGTAGACCATCGACAGGCCATCCTCGAGGACGTCTGTCAGGCACACTGCGTGCAATTTCCGCTCATGGGCGGATTTCTGCCAATACTCCACAACGCGGGACCGGATTGGCGTTTCTTCGACCATGGCCGCGAACTCAAATATGTCCATATCTGCCATGCCGCCGTCCGCGTGTCGGCTATCTAGATACGACCGAAAAAGCGCGTATTGCTCTTCTGTCGCCCAAGGTGAAATAGCCTCCCGCTCAAGGTTTTTGTTGCGGCGCATGGTCCGGCGCTGGCTCTTGGAGAGTTCAAAATCAGCAACCCGTATACGGGCCGACATACAGGCCGCACAATCTGCGCAAGATGGGCGGTACAGCACGTTTTGCGACCGACGGAACCCTTGCTGTGAAAGTGTGTCGTTTAGCTGTTTTGCGTTGTCCCCTTGAAGGGCGGTGAACAACTTCCGTTCCTTCCGGTCCGCAAGATACGGACACGGTTGCGGCGCAGTCACATAGAACTGCGGGGCAATGGGAAGGGTGTGGCGCATGGAGATCCGACTGTTAATTTCGCTAAACGTAACATTGCGCAAACTGTGTGACCAATGGTTTTTGGGCACAGCGCGGTCATCCGGTTTTGCGCCCTAGAGCCGGGGGCGATTGATGGCTGCGGTGCCTAGCAACACATCATGCAGGCCCTGACGACGTTGTGTCATTAACATCATTCCCCAAGAGATTACCTGGGGTAGGAAAAAGGTTAAGCTGATCAGATAGAAAATCGTGTGCAGCGCGGCCTCTCCAGAGGTGAGTTGGTGGCCCTCGCTGTTGCGAAATTCGATGCCGACAACACGCATGCCCGGCGTCGCGGATTTGGCAGCAATCGTGGTGATCCGGTAGACAACCGAAAGGGCTAAAAACACCACCGGAAAAAAGAAAAACCCCACAAACAGCGTCGCAAAACCAAAAAGGACCGTCAGTGTCCCGATGACGGCTGTGTCTAGCATCCAAGCC
>NZ_CEZFMW010000012.1:0-47147 GCF_982993085.1 Thalassobacter sp.
TCACTGCCCACGATCAGATGAAATCTGTGCCCACCATCCCGCGAAACACGCACCGAAGGGGCGCCGATCGAGGATCTGGCCCGTGAATTCGGCGTCACGACCCGCAGCATCTTCTACACGTTGAAGGCCGATCAAAGCCGCAAGCTTGATGCGCGCGTGCGCTCCGAACTGGTGAATGTCCGGCTCACGCCAAGAGAGCTGGCGAGTTTTGACGCGGTGCTGACGCGGCATGATATCGTAAGCCGGGCGGAGGGGCTGCGGCGGCTGATCCATGCGTCGAACGATCTCTTTGTTCCTGACGATGAACTGGCGAACCAGATGCAGGGGCTATCGGCTTCGCTCAATCGCACCGGCAACAATATCAACCAGATTGCACAGCGCCTGAACGAGGCAAAGCGGCAGGGCAAGACGCCGCCCTATGGCAACTCTGCCCATAGCCAGGTGCGCGCCTTGGCCGGGCTGATTTTCGATATCGCCGACCAGGTTCAGGACATGGCGCAGCGCCGCCGAAGCGCGCTGTCCGGCGAGGTTGCTCGCGTACTGGGAGGTTTTGCCGATGGCCCGGAATAGCGCCGTTGCTGCCGCGCAGGAGGCCTTCTTCGATCGCGACTGGAGCCGCATTCGCGGCAGCGTGCCGCGTGCCCGTGCCAAGCAAATGGCCCGGGCGGCGATGGGGCATTCGCCCGCGATCTTCAAAGCCATTCGCGACGGCGGCACGCATAACAAAGCGCAGCTGCGCAACCAGCTGGAATACCTGACCACCAAGTCGAGCTTCATCATCGATAGTCGGGGCACCTATGACGGTCAAAGCGTCCTGTCAGCCAAAGAGATCGAACAGGTCACGCGCCGGTTTTCAGCGCAGTGGAACGAGGGGTTTCATCCCAAGCTGGGGCACACTTCTCACCTGTTGATGGCTTTCCCGATTGGCACGCGCGGCGAGGATGTCGCCGAGATCACGCGCGAGATTTGCGAGCGGTTTTTTCAGGGCGAAGGCAGCCACTTTGACTACATCGCCGCCGTGCATGAGGACCGGGATCACCCCCACGCGCACATCGTTCTGAACCGGCGCAGCAAGGACGGCGAGTTCTTCTTTCTAAAGGAAGGGCACCACTTCAACTACGACAGTTTTCGCGAGGCGATGGTGGAGGTGTCGGACCGCTATGGGCTGCGCCTTGAGGCGACGAGAAAGCTTGAGCGAGGCATCACGACGAAGAGGCCAAGCGATGTAGAACAGCGCCGCGCGGAAGACACGGGAAAGCAGCTAACCGAACGCGAGCGCGTGGGGCCAGAGCTCGAACGCGCATTGGCTGAGGTGGTGCAGAACGCGCGGCTTTATCGCGGCCTGGCTGCCGAGGCCTCGCGCGAGAACCAGCATGACATTGCAGCTGCCTTGGACAAAGCCGCGACGCTTTTGGCGCAGGGTATTCCGATTGAAGCAGATGGAAAGGTATATGGTATGGCCGAAGAACAGCATTCCTTTGATGAGGTCGTGGATGCCTTTCACGACAAGATCAACCAAGCCGAACGCATTGTGGCGGACGCTCCGGTGGAGCGACGTGCGGCGCTGGAGCATGAGCTGAACGACATCTATCGTTCTTTGTCACATCTGAGCCCAATGGGAACGCAGTCCCACACCTTGCTTGAGGATGCGTCCAAGAGTGGAATTTATTCCGCAGCGAATATACGGACCGAGGCCCAAGGCGCTTTGCAAGATCCAGCTCTTTCCGAACGTCTTCAGCGGGCTTTGAAAGGCACCGGAATTGACGCGCAAGAGGTGACGCGCCGCGTTGAAATCGGCGCGGGCAATGCCGCGCTGGAACGGCAATGGCTTGGACAGGATCTGAAGGCGATTGCCGATAAAGAAGGCTTTGACCTGTCACGCGCCGATGAACTCGAGAAAGTGATCGACCGCCTTGACCAGGTGCACAGTGATCTGGGCCGTGTGTTGGCAGATGCCGAGGTTCTTAGAGACAGTGGTACGGTGGAGACTGACCGGCAGGAAGCCATCATCGACCGGCTGCCGCCGACCACTGCAGAAATCCTGATTCGTATGAGGGACGACCCAACCGTAGATCCATTCCGAAACGATCAGGAACGCGAGACATTGCGTGCTGAGATGGAGGAACTGGTCAGTGAAGAGGGCACCCCGGACTTGGCGATTGGCGATGAGACCGCTCTGGAGGAACATATCGAAGACCGCCTGGACCGGCTCTATGCGGCTAAGGCTTATCTGCAGAGCGATGCCGCTCTGGCGAACAGCGTGGCGATCGAGCACGTCCTCGATGAGATCGCCAATGAAGAAATTGATGTTCAACGCGAGCGGCATGTCGATAGCGATGGCGAAAAGGGTGTGACGCATGGGTAAGACGCGGATCGCACTTGGCGTCATGTGCTTTGCTCTTCTGGGCGCGGTGCTAGGGTATGTTCTGGCGTCGGCCTTTCTGACGTTCCGCTGGTTCGGGGTTGGGGCGGATATCGATTTCCTGATGCTGGCACGCAGCTATGGGGTTCTCCGAACGACCCATCAGGCCGACATGCAGATTGTTCACTTGATCGTGGGGATCAGCACTTGCGCGGGTGTTTTGCTCAGCGCTGTATTGATGAATGACGCGCTGACCAAATTTGGTGAAACCCACTGGCAGCACATGTCAGAGATGAAGCGGAACGGCTTTTTCGGCAAGCCTGGCCACGGCTTTGTCCTCGGCAAAATGGGTAAGCCTAAGAGTCGCAAACCCTTCGTGATGTCCAAGGTGTTCCCCCATGCCCTGATCGTCGCCCCGACCGGACGCGGCAAAACGACGGGTTTCGTCATCCCGAACCTGCTTACCTATCAGGGCAGCGCGGTGGTGTTGGACGTGAAGGGTGAGAACTTCGAGGCGACGGCGCGCCACAGGGCCGCACAGGGCGACAAGGTGTTCCGGTTCGCGCCAACAGATTGGAAGGATGGTCGCTCTCACCGGTACAATCCTTTGCTGCGCATATCGGTGCTGGAAAACGTCGACCGTCAGCAGATGGAGCTGCAACTTCTGGCTTCGCTGTTCCTGCAAGCAGATAACGACCGCGTCCAAGGACTCCTCGATGGCGGTATCGATCTATTCGTGGCGGCAGGACTTTTGGCGTTCGAGCGCAAGCGGCCGACCCTGGGTGAGATTTACCGCATCACCGCGTCGGGCGGGGACAAGCAGAAGGAATACCGCCGCCGCGCCGATGAAGTGGTCAACCCAGCCGCCAAGCTGATCTTCATGCGCATGGCCTCAACCAACAACGACACGTTAACGTCCTACCTGTCGCTCTTGATGACATCTGGCCTCAAACAATGGTCCAACCCCGCCATCGACCGTGCAACCGCAACCTCAGACTTCGACTTCCGCGACATCCGAAAAACGCCGTTTTCGGTCTATCTCGTGGTCGAACCGCTGATGGTGAAACCGCTCGCGCCGCTTATCCGTCTGTTCTTCTCGGACTTGTTGGCATCGCTGCAAGATCATGAACCCGGCAAGGACGAGCCTTGGCCTGTGATGATCATGCTCGATGAGTTCAACCGCTTGGGCAAAATGCCCATCGTTCTGGACAGCATCGAAACCCTGCGATCTTACCGGGCGAACCTCGCGATCGTCACACAGACGATCCCGGCGCTGGACGAAATCTACGGTGAAAACGCCCGCCGCGCCTTGCAGGGCAACGCGGGTATCAAGCTCTATCTGACCCCCTCAGACGAAAAGACCATCGAAGAGCTCAGCAAGGCCGTTGGCAAAACAACCAAGCGCGTTGTGACCCGCTCGCGTTCTGTCGGCCGAAACCCTTTCGCTGGTCGCAGCATGTCTGAACGGACTGAAGAAACCGCGCTCCTACCCGAGGATGAGGCACGGCGCATGGATCTTGATGACATTGTTCTGGTCGTCGACGCGCAAATGCCCGTCCGCGCCAAGCGGATCAAATACTATGACGACAGGTTCTTTAAGCAGATTTTCGACAAGCAGACCGGCGATCTACCTTATCCCTCGGCAGGAGACCAGATGCGCGGGCTGCAAGGGCAGATCAAGGCACTGGAAGCAAAGATCGGAGAGCTTGAGTTGCCGAAGGTGGTGCCAGTTGGTGGTTCCGCAGGCGGTGGGAAACTGCGAGAAGAGGTCGAAGACCTTGTCAGCGAACAGCGGGAAGTAACGTCGGACGACACGCCTAGCCGGGGCGAGTATCAGGCTGGAACAGATCGGATGGAGAGATTTTTGGAGGAGGCAGCTCGGGGATGAGGGGCCTTGAATTGGGATATGTTGTTTGTTTGATGTCCTCCAATGGTGGTCGGATTTTCTGTAAGCTATTGATTTAAGATGGAATAAAAGCTTACGCGCGTCGCGCGGTATATCTCATTGTGTGGTGTGGCTCCCTTGTCACAATTGGTGGGGAATGAATTTTGCGCGACATAGTCTACGGAAAATTGCTTAGAGCGAATCGCTCGTTGTCATTGGTGTAACGAGAAGAGGCCGCGCAGTGCGCGGCCTCGTTCAATAATTCAGTCGCATGAGCCCAAAAGGGAACTCACTACTAGATTGCAGTCTCTATGGCTTTCACCATCATGTATGTCCTCCTGCTCGATGTTGATACGATACCTAGTGGCCGCATCAAAATCAACGCATTATCTAGAACGTTCAATTAGCACACCCGAGAACGTTTCAGGTGGCACGTTTTCCCAGCGCCAACCGCTAAACTGATAGTCTGACAGATACAAGTGTTCATTTCGATAACGCGTCAAACCGTCTCCAGTGAGGGGCCCTCCAGTAAACCATCTTTCCTTCATCTCTGCAAATTTTGACGGTTTTGGGTCAGCTCGGTGGTAGTTTTGTAGCAGGTCGGTCATGACGAATTCCCCCGCCTGCTGCGGGTAGCAGAAAACGAAGTCCAGCGATTTCACTCTGTCTTCTTGGTGAGATTCAGAGCGCATGTATTCAGTTTTCTCCTTAAACCTGAGGTTGCCCATAAGTTTTACATGAGACGTTACCAGCCGTATTCGTACTGGTGTTCTCGACTGAACGATTGGCTTGGCAAAACAAAAGCATGATTGATAAACCACACTTTGATCTCCGCGCTGTACTGTTTCCAAGACCTCGTGAATTACTTCCTTTTTTAGGTCCACGCCTTGCGCATCGTGAATTTCCCAATTTATGTCTTTTCCGAGCTCATAGTGTTCTTCTCTGGTTAAACCAATTCGGAAAGCCATTAGCTCGTCGCCGGATGCAGATACATAGACGTCCTTAATGACTTTATCCGGTTGGACGGCTTCGTCATCATTCTTTGAACCGAGGCAGTTTGCTACGCATAGTGTGGATGATCCCACAATGGCGTATGGGTACTGCTCCATAATTCGGCTCAAGGTGGCGTTGGCAAATCGTTGGACACGGCCTAAGTCGTTCTTTAGGTCGAGCTGTCTGTCAGCTCGTCGGAAACCGTCGATCGCTCTTAGAATTTTAGCTCGGATTTCACTTTTGGATTCTCTGAAAGTTTTGTCATCTAAGCCGTTCTCAAGTGCTTCGTGGAAGTCAAATGTTCCATACTCATTGGGTAGTTCACATACGTACCCCCCTTGAGCAATAATGTTATTTTGCGACTGTTCAACGCTACTATCGATGGCTGTCGATGCTAGAGCAAGTAGGTACGATTGAGCGTCCTTGTAGTCGCGGGGCGCTGTGCGTGCGAATGACAACGCAAGAACTCTCTCGGTTGTTTCCCCAAATACGCTTGGCCCCACCAAATTCGATGCGACCCCGCCATCGGCGTAATCCGAGTTGTCACTAAACGTTCTGAAGGCAATTGGGATGGCGCAGGAATCCGCTAGAACACGGTCAATTGGTGCATTGCTTTCAGGGGGATAAATGAAGTCGGTTCCGTTTCGTATATCAGCAGTGCATATGTGGACTGGTATACGTGTGTCGGATAGTTTTGGCCTTTCGGCTTCATCCTCAGTCACGATCGCGCGAATGAACTCTCGTAACTTCTTCTCGTCAAATACAGGCGAACCCCAGTAGATTTTCCATGCAAGTTTCTTCATGCTTGGGCGTTTCGAAAAATGCGAGATGACGTCACGAGCCGCAATTTTCATTTTTAAGCGAAGCTGATCCGTCGGTTTCTGGTGGGCCAAAAGGTAAGCCGCAATCGAACCCGCTGAGGTGCCAGCAACTTCCGTTACCTGAAGAATCCCTTCGCCTTCTAGGTCTTCTAGCACTTCTGCCGCAGCTAAAAGAGTAACCAATTTGGCTCCGCCGCCCTGAAAAATACACTTGATGGGTATCGTCATTTTGATCCGATTAATTTTACATTTTGCTGTAACTAGGTAGCCCGCAAGCTCGATGGACTTTAGCGGGGTGCGGGTAAAATACAACGTGGAATCAACCTGACAGTCGGGCGCGCTACATACCCTGAGGCAGAAGTTCAAGGAGAAAGAGCAAATGTCAAGTTGACGCCCAATAGACCTTTGGGATGCGAATGACCAAGACTTCCGAAGGGGGCTTGAGCAAAAGGCGCAGTATGGAATTTCAATCTGATCCACTAAGCCGCTTCGCCCGATTTGCCACCCTCTGAACCATCGAGACGGTCGCATCACCTGCCTGACGTATCCCAGCCCCCGCGATCTCAGCATTAGACCTGTTCCCAAACCGCGCCCGCGCCCGTGACCCTTTGGTGCCAATTAAGCCCTTTGCGAAACCGCTGGGGCCGGGAATGCTTGGCGGCCCAGCCATCATGAAGTTGCCTGAGATAGAGCGCACGATCAGCGGGGTCGCGATGATCATACCGCCTGCGAGGAACATCATCATGAAGAAGGGCACCAGTGCACCGATATTGCTTGCGCCGGAGGGATCTCCGAGTTCGGTCATCAGCGATCGCGACATTCCGACGACGGTGGAGAACACGCCCGCGATCACGAGGGGGTAGAGCGCGTAGGAGACCGTGCTGGACAGCCAGCGGTGGAAGTAGTCCTTGCTCACGTCGAACAGCGAAAGCGCGATCATGATTGGGGCGATGCCGATCATGAAGGCCAGCATGATCTTCGCGAAGATCAGAACAAGGCCGCAGAGCGCGCCAATGACGCCGAGGAGGAACGCACCAATCGCGCCGATCAGGGCTCCGGCCATCCAATGCATGTTGTCACCGGCCGCGTTCAGGTAGTCGCCAAATTCCTCGATGAGATCGTCGAAGGCCTCGGCAAAGTAGGATGTACCTGCGCCGCCGCCGCCAAGCCCTGCCACCATGCCACCCGCGAGCTGGTCGAGCCCGTTGATCAGGGCGCTAGCCACGGCGTTGAATTGGACCCAGTTCATCGCAAACAGGGAGATGAGCATGAGCTTGAGGGCGAACCAGAAGGCGGTCCGCCCGTCCATGGATTTGTACTGAAACACCATGTTGAGGAACACGCCGATAACGGCGAGCGTCGAGGCCACAGCAATGACGCCGCCAAGCTGACCGGCGACATTGCCAAAGGTGGTTTGGGCCGCGTCGTCCAGAAAGTTGTCGGTTGTCTCGACCATCCAGGTGACTACGCCCATCCGATCCTCCTCGGTTTGCTTTTAGGTGCTTTAGCCGGTGCGGCGTTTCAGGAAGGCTTTCAGGATGTGCTCGCCGTCGAAATCCGGCACGACAGAGACCAACTCCCAGCCATCCTGACCAAGGGCGGTCAGCTGCGCTTCGATCTTCGGTGGCTTTGTTTTGGCGGTGTTGATCATTTCGATCTTGTATTCAAACATTGGCTGCTTCCTTTGCGTGGGCCGGGTCAACCGGCAGGTAGAATTCGGTGATGCCGCGTGCGCCTTCATGGCGACCAGCCTGGATGATCACATCAATCGAGCGGGTGATGTAGTCGTTCATGTCCTGGTAGGTCATGGGCACGTCGGTTTTCAGGGCGGCGATGGCGAGGCGCTGCACGGCCAGCTGAGGGGTTTCAGCATGGAGCGTGGTGAGTGAGCCACCATGGCCGGTGTTGATCGCCTCGAGAAAGGTCATGGCCTCTTTGCCGCGCACTTCGCCCAAGACGATGCGGTCCGGCCGCATGCGCAGGGTGGAGGTCAGCAGGACATCAGCGCTGCGTGTAGCTTCGTCGCGATCAGACATCAGCGTGACGACATTGGGCTGCGCCGGGCGTAGCTCCGCAGCCTCTTCGATCGTGACGATACGCTCGTCGGCGGGCACGAAGGAGAGGATCTTGCGCGCCGTGACGGTCTTGCCGGTAGAGGTGCCACCGGAGACGATCATGTTGAGCTTGTGGGTGACGCAAAACTTGATCGCCGCATCGATGTCGCCGGTGGCCACGACATTGCGCAGCTCGGCATTGCGCTTGCGTCTTGCGCCCTCGTTGCTGCGCTCTTTGCCGAAAAGATAGGACAGCTTGATCTGATCCAGTGGCAGGTCCGAAAAGAAACGCAGTGAAATCGCGTAACCGCCATCAACGGCGGGGGGCTGGATGACTTGCGCCCGGATTGGGCGGTCTCGGTAGGTGATGCTGACCGAGACGATGGGCTTCGTTCGGCTGAGCGTGGTGTTCGCGGCGGAGGCAATCTGATTTCCCAGGTCCTTGATCTCATTCGCCGAGAGCTGTCGATTGACGTTCCGCATGAAGTGATCCCCCTGAAACTCCGCCCACAGCGTGCCGTCGGGGTTGATGCAAAGCTCAATCAGCTTTGGATCGCGCGCCTCGGGGATCTTGTCCATCGAGCTTTGCAGATAGCTGGCCGCCATGATCAGAAGATCTCCAGATCGCGGTCGACCATCACGGTGACGCGGGCACCCTGATCGACATAGATCACGGGCGAGACGGAGAGATATTCGCCAATCACGCTTTGCGCGCTGTCCTGAAGGTCTTCGCCAATGCCCTCGATGACATCTGAGGCGATCTCATCTTCGGTGTTCTGGGCTGCCACGGCGGGCAAGGCTCCGATCAGCGATATCAGGGCGGCTGACCCGAACCGCGTGCCAAAACGGCTGTCGACGAAACCGGTTGTGCCGGACCGCCCGAGTTCATCACCGCCAAAGGCGCTGATTTCAACGGTCTGGTTGCTGGGCAGAATGATCCGGTCCCAGGCGATGGTCACGCGTTGCTGTGCAATATCGAGACCAGATTGATACCGCCCGATCAGACGCGCGCCGCGCGGGATCAGGATCCGCGAGCCGTCATAGGCGTGGACATCTTCCGATACCATCGCGCGGACTTGACCGGCGAGCGAGCTGTCGATTGCTGTCTCGAGCACGGCCTGGATCATCGTGCCTTGAACAACGGTGTTTGACGGGTTCACGATCAACTGGGCCTGCGTCACCTCGGCAGGTTCAGCGCCATTTCGGACAAAGTCTGTGTCCCCATCAAGCCGCCGCTGCTGCGCGGCAGTTTCATTGTTGCCGCTGCCCGAGCCGCCGAAAGCAATGATTGGGCTGGCGATACGGGCTTGCAGCTCTTCAAGTTCGGCTTGCCGCCGCCGTTCCAGCTCCTGAAGGCGCAGTTCCTCGGCCGTGGGGCCGGTAGGTGCGGGCGTGCGCGGGGTTTCCAGGCGCGCAAGCTCCAGATCGTTCTGCAGTCGCTGTATCTGACGTGCGCGTTCTTCCAGTTCTTCGCGCAAGGCGGCTTGCGTAGCAGCGGCCTCACTGCGCAGGGCATCGATCTCTGCACCCAAGGTCTCCAATGCTTCAGTGTTGACGGCTGGGACTTCAGGTGCGGGTGCGTTGCGCAGTGCTTCGAGCTCAGTGCGCATGGCGTCCATTTGCGCGCGCAGCTCTTCTGTGTCGCTGGCCGGTTCCGGCTCCGGCGGCGGGGCTGTGTCAATCGGTGCGGGCGTGGGTTCGAGCGCACCAAAGCCCGGTCCTGCCGCTTGGAACTCATCTGGGGATGCGGTTTCCAAGCTGTCGGGTTCAGAACCGCCAGAGAACAACAGCAAGAGGCCGCCCAGAGCGGCGATTGCCCCAATGCCTAGGGCAATAGTGACAACGGACGGTCGCGATTTTCGGTTTTGTGGTTTGCCTTCAAGCGCTTCGAGGCGCTTCTTAAGCTCAGCTGTTTCACTCATCTTGGGTTGCCTCGCTCATCTCTTGGACGCAGATCTCATCCTCGCCGAGCCGGAGAACCCATCGATCGCTGACACCTGACACGCGGATCACACCATCTGACCGGGCGAGCGCATTCACGCTGCGCTCATTGCCGCCGGACCAACGAAAGATTGCAGGCAGCGGCGCGTTTGCGGCAAACCGGAAATAGGTGAAGGTGCCATCGTCCCAAATCTCGCGCGGAGTGATCTCGGACCGCGCGCTGACGCCATAGGCGTGGTTCGCAGGTTGGCTTGCGGCCACTCGGGATTGCTGGGGTGCCGCCTCAGGATAGGTGAAGCGGATGACATAGAAGGTCGGTGAACTCGCCTCGGTCACATTGAAATAATAGCTGCGCCGGTTGGTGTAGACCGTGATGTTGGTATGCGCGCCGCGCGTGACTGGTTTGATTGCAAAGGCCTGACCGCCGGGGACGCCGTCGAGAAGGAACCCTTCAGTGTCGCCCGCAATGATCGAGCGGATGGTCTCGCCCTGGCCAAACTCGATGCTGGTCACATGGGTCAGGCTGGTGCGGATGCGATAGACCTGCCCATCCTGATAGGTGGCCAGCCGAACGCGGGCATCATAGGGGCCTTGGCGCGGCTGCGTTTCGGCATAGGCGGTGCCAGCGAGCGGAACAATGAAAGCGAGGAACAGGAACAGGCGGCGCATTGGTTACTCCAGACGATCTGAGCGGATCGCATATTCGGTGACGGTGAAGCCGAAGGGGTTCTGCCAGACATCATCGATCGACCGGCTATTCTCAGGCCGAAACTCAAACATCAGGGTTGCGGTGAAGAGCCCGTTTTGAGTGCCGCGCGGTGAATTGAGCCGCTTGCGCAATCGTACCTGGGCACGATTGGCGCTGATATGGGTGATCGACAAAACCTCAACTTCAAGGCGTGCATCTGTGCCGTAGCTGTCCGGCGGATAGGCCTCATGGCCACCTGTCCAAAGCGCGCGCAGTCCTGCAGCGGCCGCGCCGTCCGACTGGTCCAGGACCCGCCGCACACGCACATCATTGTCGAGCTGGTTGTATGTCTCTCGATCGATGACATAGCGGTAGACCTGTGCCTCGATGATAGCGGGGCGTTCCGTGAGTGAGACCGCTTCAACCATGGCATTGGGGAGGGCCATGCCGGTTTCGCTATCAAAGGGCACGATCATGGGCGGCGGGTCCACGTCGAAGAGGGCCACGAGGGCAGCGGCGAGGCAACCTGCCATACCAAACGCCATGCCTGTCAGCCCCAATTTCTGCCACATGAGCTCGCGTCGTCGTGCGCCGTAGACCAGCTCCTCTTCGATGATTTCTGCCTCGCTGTTCATGGGGTCAGTCCGCGCGCAGGTCTGGCAGCGTGAAGTCCATGTAGCGGCGTTCTTCGGCCAGCGTGGCGGCATCCACCACGCCGGATTGGCCAGCGCCAACGGTCTGGATGGCTTCGAGTTCCCACATGCGCGTCATGGCAATCGCCAGTTCGGCTGTGACGCGGGTGTTGTGATCCATGGCTTCCTTGAGCGTTTCCATGTCCGGGATCAATGAGACCAGCTGTTCGACCCGTTCGAGGGATTGCGCGGCCTCGTCATAGCTGTTCTCAGCCGCCGCCGACATCATTGCCCCGGTGCCTGCCTGACTGGCAATGCGCTCCGCCCCTGGATTGCCGCTGCTGGCCATGTCGGACAAGCTGTCTTGATCAAAACCTGCATCCTCCAAGGCTTGCGTCATCCGGCCTTCCATCTGAGGGGCGGCGTTGCCGATAAGGCCGCTGAAGTCACCGCTTTGAATTTGTCGGATAGTCCCCAAGAGATCGCCGAACTCTTGGTCGAGGAGACCATCCAGATCACCGCCCATGGCTATTTCGATGATATCCGTCGCGCCGGTCAGGGCCGCGTAGGTCTCGTTGAGCGTGTCAAGTTGCTGCTGCACGAGGTCGAGTTGTTCGAGCAGCGTGTCGAGCTGGTCGGTTTGGATCCCGAAATCCTCCAGCAATTGCTGCAGTTGGCGAATTTCCTGGGCGATGTTGCGGGTGTCGACCGTGGGAACGCCTTGGGCAGATACGGGAGAAGCAACTAGCAACGCGCAGGTGGCAACGGTCGAAAGAAGACGGATCATCGGAGAGCCTCCAGATCAAAGTGCATGAAGTCTTGTTCACGCGCCTGCGCGGCCGCCATGGCCAGTTCAGCTGCGCTAAGCGGGCGGGTGTGGGAGGCCTTGAGGCGCGTGCGGATCGCGATCAGGCGAGCGAGCTCGGCCCGCGCATAGGTGTTGAGAGACATGGCCGCGTGAATGTCGTCGGTCTCGCCAATGCGGGTGATGATGTCCTGCACGCGCAGCGCAGCCGCTTGCACCGACACCAAGGAGTAGTCGCCATAGACCCCTGCGCCGAATGAGGTCAGGCTCATCGTGGAGTTGGCAAGCAAGACAGGATCAATGGTGCCGAGCGCGTCGACGCCGCCGACACGGGCAAGGTAGAGATTGTAGCGTTTGGGGATGACCTGAACGTAATGCTGGGTCTCAGCAAAGGGCGGCACGCCGCCATAGCGCTGCACGTTGCCGGGACCCGCATTGTAGGCCGCTAGCCCGTGAATGATGTTGCCATCAAACATGGCCAGCATCCGGGCCAGATAGCGCGCGCCGCCGGTGACCTGGATGTAGGGGTTTTCAAAATAGGCCGGGTAAATCCCCAGATCCTGCGCCGTGCCGGGCATGATCTGGGTCAGTCCGAACGCACCGACAGGGGAGCGCGCGCCGATGGTGAAGCGGCTTTCTTGCCAGATCAGCGCCTGCAAAAGACAGCGCCATTGCTTGGGCGACAGACCGGCAGCGCGCACGCCGGACATGTGGCGCGTTTCCTGAGCCGCGCGAATGATTAGTTGTTCGATGGAGCCCGAGGCATCGCCGAACATCTGTGCCGCGCCGGGGTTTGGGTCGACCGGACTGTAGAGCGTATCTGCGGCGCTTTCAGGTGATGCACTAGCTTCCAAACCCGCGACCAGTCCGCCGGAATTCCCGCTGGCCAACGTCGTCGCATCGAGAATGTCTTCCAGCGCTTGGAGTTGCTCTTGCTCGAGCTCTTCAAGCTCTTCCTCTTTGGTCAACCGATCCCGCTGCAGCGCCAGATCTTGTTCGCCTTGCTGCAACACGCGCTCACGCTGTAAAAACATGCCCGCATCAAATGTGGGCACGCCTTGGGCATAGGCCAATGGCGCGGCGAAACAGACCAAGCCCGCAAAGATATGCAGGCGGTGATTACTCACCGAGACCACCAATCGGCCCGAGCAGCTCGAAATTGCAGTTGCTGCGGCTGACCTCGGCGAAGGAGTTGAAGCATTCTGCCTCTGACGGCCGGTATTCCGCGCAGGCTGTCAGGGTCAAAAGGGTGAGGATAAGGGCGAACAGCCTACGCATCAAATCTGTCTCCAAAAATCGGGGTTCTGGCGATAATCTGCGCCCACCAGCGCTTCGCCTTTCTCCATGCCACCAAGGACCGTGAGGTAAGGGCCAAGGGCGCTCAGATCGGCATCGATTACCACCGAACCTTGGTCGTCGCGCACCAGCGCCAGACGGGAGTTGCTGCCCGTGCTGAGCAGAACGCTGAGCTCTTTTTCAGAAAGGCCCAACATGGCGTAATCACTGGCCGAGGCGCGTATGTTAGGAAGTAAGAGTTGCGTCGGCACAGCCTCGACAATCGTCTTGCCAGTGCGGGTTTTCTCAAGCTGGCTTGCGTATTGGGTCATCATCACGACGACCGCGTTCTGTTTGCGCGCCGTGACCAGCCAATTGCTGAGCCTGTCCGCGAAATACGGGTTGTCCAGCGCCTTCCAGGCCTCATCGATGATGATCAATGTCGGCTTGCGGTCCTCGATCACGCGTTCCACCCGCCGAAAGAGGTAGGAGAGGACCGCCATGCGTTCCTTCTCGCTTTCGCTGTCGAGAATGCCGGTCAGGTCGAACCCCACGACATCTCCATCGAGCGAGAAGGTATCCTCGGCGCTTTGACCGAAGATCCAGCCATAGCGACCATCTGCGGTCCATTCCTGTATCCGCTCAAACAGATCCCCTTCATCTGCCCCCGCCACAAAGAGGGAGGCCAAATCCTGCCAGTTGCGCAGGGCAGCATCGCTCGCCCCGGCGTTTTGGCGCACCACTTCTTGAATGCGGTTGATCTGGACCGGGCTCAGGGGCTTGTCGGTCCGGTGCAGCAGCGTCGCCAGCCAATCAGACAGCCAGGCTTGCCCGCGCCCATCGATTTCAGTGCGCAGTGGATTGAGACCGGTTGCTTCACCCG
This sequence comes from Thalassobacter sp., assembly GCF_982993085.1. Lineage (NCBI taxonomy): Bacteria > Pseudomonadati > Pseudomonadota > Alphaproteobacteria > Rhodobacterales > Roseobacteraceae > Thalassobacter > Thalassobacter sp. The sequence goes on from NZ_CEZFMW010000012.1 coordinate 14,340, forward strand.
CCTTGATAGCGCTGTAGCGCCCGCCATTGGCCCGCACGGCCATTTCCATACCTGCGCGATAGTCGAACACAAACACGCGCGCGTCGCAGCGACGGGCTTGGGTCATGAGGAAGGCCGACAGCACTGACTTGCCTGAGCCAGGACGGCCGAGGATCAAGGTGTGCCCGCCGGTCGGTTCTTTGTCCGGCTGACCCGTCTCATGGTAGTTGAACAGGAACCCCGAACGCTCCGGCGTCGGGAAGAGAGTGATCGGCTTGCCCCAAGGCACTTTGTGTCCGGGTTTGCCGAGTTGACCGCGATGTAGCGCTGCGAGATCGGCAAAATTCGTGTTGGTGATGGCGGCCTTGCGGCTGCGCATCTGCCCATTGCCCGGATGCTGCGCGAAATAATGCGTCCGCGCTGCAAAGCTCTCGTTCACCAGATTGACGCCTTCACTGGCCGCGATGTTGCGGACCTCGGCGGCGATTGCTTCTAGCTTTTCCTCGGTCTCGGCGAAAACCGTCACCGTCATGTGATGATCGCCAAAGCTGAGCCGTTTGGATTCCAGATCATCCAGCGCGTCGACCAGTTCTTCCGCAAGGGATATCGCGCCATCATCGCTTGCTTTCATCAAGCGCTGTTGCCGTTTGATCCGGCTGGCCATGATGTTGCTGTTGATCGGCGTGAAGGAATGCGTGACGACCATGTCGACGGGCAGATTCAGCTCATCGAACATGGTGCAGTTGGTTTTGGCGGGATAGGTCTTGATTGCAAAGCTAGTGCCAAGCCGCTTGCCCGCCGTCCCATCGTCGAGCGTAAAGCCTCGCCCCTGAAACGTGACGCGCGTGTTGGCGACATCTTCGGCAATGACGCCAAATCGCGATTTGGCGAACAGCGGCCGTTCCTGACCAATATTGAGCGCCCCGAGGAAGCCGAGCAGTTCGCCGCTCTCAGCCCCAAGCAGGCGCGGATTCATCTCGGCAGAAGATGACAGCAGAAAACCAACGATTTCCTCGAGCTTGCGCAGCTGTTTGGTTGTCTGGTCATTCAGCTGCGCGATTGAATTTGCACGTTTCAGGCGCAGCCGAGCGCCGAGGGGAGGACGTTTCAGAACTGTGAGTGTGAGCGTTTTGTCCCGCAGGCCCGCCCGCGCCATGGCCGTTTGCCATCGGCTGTCCAGGGCTTGGGCAAACCCCTCATTGGGCACTAGTGGCAAGGCGGTCTCGATCGCTCTTGATACCTTGTGGAGGTAGAAACAGTATTCCGGCCCAATCTGCGCAATGATCGCCGCAAAGAGCGCGCGGATCTTCTCCAAATGTGCGTCATCGCTGGTCATGCTGTTGACGCCATCAAGGCGGATGCACTGGAACAGCGCATTGCCGCGCGTGCGGATTGTCACGTCATCCACGAGGCTGACATAGGGCAGCATACTGGCCATAGGCCGCTCTTTGCGCGCCCAGTCCGGTAGCGTCGCAAGATCATCCGAGGGGTTATGGAGCATAGCTGTCCCCCGAATGGATCTTGCGGTTCGGGGTGGGCGGCGTTTCCTGTAGGGCGGTGACCATCACCTCAAGAAAGGCCGGATCCCAATCCGCCGCTTTCCACAGCGCGGGATAGGCCAGAGCGGCGATGATGATCACCGGCCAGCTCTGGACCCAGAGAAACAGCAACACAAACCCGAAGAGCCAAACCATGGCATACATGATCGGCAAGCCGATGAGCTTTGGCGGCCGGATCAGACCGAGGAAGAGGCGGGATTGCGTTGCCATGTCAGATTTACGCGCCCCAGATCGCGGTCACGATGGTCGGCGCAGCTGCGATGCCTGCGATCGCGACCAGTACCCAAAGAGCCTGGCGGAAGTCGAGGATGCCAAAGAGCCAGGAGAGGAACACGCCGATCAAAGCCAAGGTGCCGATGACAATGCCTAGGGGGCCGGTGATCGTGTCGACGATGCCTTGCAGCAGGTTCTGGACCGGCGAGAGGTCGATGCTCTGCGCGAAGGCGGGATTGGCAATCATTAGACTGGCCAGAGCCAGCGACAGGATTGTGCGGAATTGTATGTGCATCAGGAGGCTCCAGTCAGTCGATCACGCACGGCCATGACGCGGCGCACGTGATTTTGGGTTTCTTGGTAGGGAGGGATGCCGCCATAGCGCGCGACCGCGTCTGGTCCCGCATTATAGGCAGCGAGCGCGAGCTCAGGCGTGCCGAACTGCGCCAACATCATCAAAAGGTAGCGTGCGGATCCATCAAGGTTCGCCCGCCAGTCATTCGGATCAACGCCGAGTTGCGCGGCCGTCGCGGGCATCAACTGACCGAGGCCGATCGCGCCTGCCGAGCTGCGCGCATTCGGGCGATAGGCGCTTTCGATCTCGATATTGGCTTGGAAGAGGGCCTGCCACTCCGTCACCGACAGACCGGCGCGGCGCAGTGCAGGGTGCCCGCCATAACGATGCGCGGTGCTTTCAAGCGCTGCGAGGATTTCGGGGCGGGGAACTGCCCGGGCGGGTGCAGGAGTGGGAGCTTCAGGTTCCGGAGCTGCGAATACGATCAGCTCCGGCGGGTTTGCACCAATCCCGTCGACGTAGCTTTGTGCAAAACCTGATTGGGGGGATTTGGTTTCCAGCTGCCCATCGGCCCGCATGGAAAGCACGAAGCCTTCGGAATAGGCCGGGGCAGCTAGGAATGCTGCGAAGACGGCAAGTGGCTTAGCCCGCGTCGTCCAACTTGTGAGAGGCGATCTTGCCTTCGAACATGGGGATCGAGACGATCGAAACACCAAGCCCGGCGAGGAAGCTGGATAAGCCGTTGATTGTCTTAAACTCTCGGGCCGCCATGTTGTTACGCGCGGTGACGAGCAGGCGACGCGTCTCGCCATCTGGCGAGACGCAATGCACGGTCCAAACTCCGGACCACTGAGCACCTGTACGTTTGGGCGTAACCCGGCACACAACATCCGCCGAATGACCCTCGGCAAGTAGTGTGCGCAGCCCGTCTTCACTGACAACATTAGGGGCGTCTTGCATCAAATTCATAGGATCGAGCCTTGCAGAATTGTGCATTGGCCCGGCAGTCCCTCATGGACTACCGAACCGATACAATATTATAATCTTGCAATCAATAGGTGCAATTTGAGTTGTTGCGCCCTTCATGCGTTGAAACAAATTTACTGCAACGGAGTGGCTGAGCCAAGATAATATGGGGCTTTTGAAACAAACATGCGTGGCTATTGTCGTTCTGAGCTGGGGATCTGCCGCGATCGCGGGCAGTTGTTTGCCGCCTGCGCCGCCGTGGATGCCGACCGATGCCGATGACGTGCAGGCCTATGCGGATCTGTTGAAGCGCGATGCGGAGGCTTATTTTGCGGATGTAGAGAATTATTTCCGTTGCCTAGATCAGCAGAGGCGAGAGGTCTTCGAGCAAGCGCGCGTGGTCAGTGGAGACTATGCGCGCGTTCTGGAATTCCTGAACGACATGAGGAAATGATACCCGTCCTCAAGTAGAGAAAACTGCCGTTCAACAAAGCTGCCGCGAAGGTCGCCAACGCGGACAAAGCTGCCGTTGGGCTGCTGAGTGCCAGTGTCTGCAAACAACCCAAACCGGACATTGAGTGAATGCAATGATGCCGCAGTTGCAGCCCGTATTGTCGACATTTCGCTACGGCGACAAGAACTTGGCAACACCGAACAGAAACTGAGCCCTCGTCAAAGCATACTTCGGCGCCATGCTGTTAGACGGCGGCTGTTCTTACGGTATCGACGAAACTTTTAATGGTGTCAGAGTTCCCTGACTTTCGAAACGCAACATACAGATCGATTTGGTTTTCGCATGGTTCAAACGGGACGAATGTAACGCCGGGAGGGGCGATATTCTTGACCCAGGCTGGTGCCAGCGCAATCCCGAGACCTTGGGCCACGAACTGCAGCAGAGTGGACTTATCGATGATCTCGCAGACAATATTTGGTTGAGCGCCAATTTGGCGAAAACCGCTCCACAATGCCTCGTGCAGGATTGGTCGCGCGTGCTTGGGATACCCCACGATCGGTTGGTCAACGATATCGGAAGTGGAAAGAGACGCCGCGCCGGAAAGCGGGTTGGCGTTGGCAAGGACAACCACGATTGGCTGGCGGTGCAGGAGCTCGCTGGTAATGAATTCGTCATCCAGAGGCGTGCGAACAAAGGCAACATCGGTACGATGGCCGATCAATTCTTGGGAGTGCTGTTCAGAGGAGGAAATTTCCAGAACCTGAACATGGACTTTTGGGTCGGTTTGCCGGAAAGCCAGCAGAGTCCGCGGCAACAACATCGAAATCGCTTCGTCAACGCCGCTAACCCGGATGTGACGCAGGTCAGACTCGGCAGTATGACGAACATTGGAGACTGATCTTTCGATATCGGATAGAATTCTTTTGGCATCTTGAATGAATTCCGATCCGGCTTGGGTCAGGCTGACCTGCCGGGTCGTTCTGAAAAGCAGCCTCGCCCCAAGTTCGTGCTCCAACGCGGAGACCCGTTCAGACAGTGCGGATTGGCTTAGCCCCAATCGTTCCCCTGCGCGTCGGAAGTGGAGCTCTTCGGCGACAGCGACGAAGCATTCCAGTTGTCTGATATCCAATCTGTCCCCCTTTGTCGGTCTACTTTAAAACGCTTACACGCATCTTGTTGTTCAATCCGGCTTCGAAATCCCGGATCGCACCTGCATAATCCAGCGAGTCTAGCGTATCATCGCGACCTCGGATCAGCGATGTTTGTGTGGCATCGTCCATCTCGAAAGGCTCCGACAGTTTGCCTGCCGCTATCGTTCGTTTTTCTAGATCAATCGATAACTCGCCGCCACGGGCATCGCTCGCAAATTGCAAAAGTGCGTCCCGTGTCGAGGGGGAAACAAGTGGGAGTGCAAGGCCGTTTTTGCGGGCGTTGTCGTAGAATATCCCTGCAAAACTTGTCCCGATGCACGCATCTATTCCAAGCTGGCGCAGGCCCCAAACGGCATGTTCCCGACTGGACCCACAGCCGAAATTGTCACCGACGACCAAAATGTTGGCCTGTGTCCAAGGCGCATTGTTCAAAATGAAGTCCGGGCGCTGGCCCCCCGCGTTGTCAAATCGCAAGTCGGCAAACGTGCCGTCAGCCAAGCCTTCGCGGGTGATCGTGATCAGAAACCGCTTAGGCATGATCACGTCGGTATCGACATTGGCCAGTGGCAATGGGGCGGCGATCCCGTTGATCGTTTTCGTCATCTGTTTGTCTTTCATTTGAAATCTCGCACATCAGCCAGATGGCCAGCGATGGCGGCCGCGGCCACCATTGCTGGCGACATCAAATGGGTGCGCGCACCGCGGCCCTGACGTCCTTCAAAGTTTCGGTTGGTTGATGAGGCTACCCGCTCTCCATCCATTGCAATGTCGTCGTTCATCGCCAGACACATCGAACAGCCTGCTTCAGGTCGCCACTCAAAACCTGCTACCTCAAAGATGGCACGCAACCCTTCCGCTTCGGCCTTGATACGTGTCATGGCAGACCCTGGCACAACGATGGCTTCGACTCCGTCGGCAACTTTCCGGCCGTCCAGGATTTTGGCGGCCTCGCGCAGGTCTTCGATACGGCTGTTGGTGCAAGAGCCGATGAATGCCGTGTCGATCTTTATTGACTGGGCCGGTTGCCCTTCGTTCAACCCCATGTATTGCAACGCCCGTTCCAGCGCCGCTTTAGCCTTCGGGGAGACAAAGTCCTTTTCAGAAGGCACATTCGCTGTGATGGGCACTGACTGATCTGGGCTCGTGCCCCAAGTGATCAACGGTTCAATTTCGGCCCCTGCGATGGTGACTTCTTGGTCAAATACGGCTTCGGAATCACTGACCCAGGTTTCACTTTCGAAGTCAAAATGACCGCTATGAGGATGACCCTGCAATGCACGCTCAGTAATGTCATCCGCTGCAATCAAGGCCGCGCGAGCACCCAGCTCAACCGCCATATTGCAAACGGTCATACGTCCGGCCATATCGAGACCGCGAATGGCTGAGCCTGCAAATTCAACCGCATATCCATTGGCCCCGCCTGCGCCAACGACCTGCACGACCTTCATGATGATGTCTTTTGCCGTTCCACCGGGTGCTATGTCGCCGTCGATCATAACGCGCATGGTTTTCATGCGCTTGTAGCGCAAGGTTTGGGTGGCGAGCACGTGTTCGACCTCGGATGTGCCGATCCCGAAGCCAAGCGCGCCGAAAGCCCCATAGGTGGTGGTATGGCTGTCGCCGCAAGCGATCAGCATACCCGGCGCGACGAGCCCCTGTTCCGGAACAACAACGTGTTCGATGCCCTGTCGCGGGTCGCCAAGTCCGTAAAAGGCGATACCGTGTTTGGTGCAGTTTGCCTGCAAGTTGTCGATGAGCAGCTTGGACGCCGCATCATGCGGTTCACTGCTTCGGGTCGCGTTGACATGATCGACAACCGCCAGATGCGCCTCTGGTCGCCATACGCTCAGGCCCTTTGTGTCGAGGCCCGAGAAGGCCTGCGGGCTGGTGTATTCGTTCATGATGTGGAAATCGACATAGATCAGCATGTCGCCATCGGGCAGATCGCACACCTTATGGGCGTCGACCAATTTGTCGTAGAGCGTCCGGTTCATTCGGCTGTCTCCGCTTGGATAGGGTGACGGGCAAAGAAATCCGACATGCGTGATGCAATGTCTTCCGGGATTTCCTCGGCCATGTAATGTGTGGTGTCGAGCGCTTCGCCCTCGACCTGTGCGGCGCGCATTTGCCAAAGGCCAAGCGCGTCAAAGCAGGTTTCAATCACTCCACGTTTCGCCCAGAGCGTCAGAAGAGGCATTTCAAGTTTTCGCCCTTCGTCCGCATCGTCGTGTTCGATGTCGATGGTGGCGGCGGCTCGGTAATCTTCACAGCTTGCATGGATGGCATCGGGATCAGAAAAAGCGCGCAAGTATTCCGATAGAGCCTTGGGAGAAAACGGGTTCTCACCACCTGCCTGATTGAAGCATTTCAGTTTCCAGAATCCTTTCGGATCAGCACCGATCATTTGTTCGGGCAGTGGGTGTTTCTGGATCAGGAAGAACCAATGCCAATACATCTCTGCAAATTTTGCAGACGTATTGGCGTACATTTCACGCGTCGGGGCAATGTCCAACAATACCATAGCCGCCACGCGATCAGCATGATCCAGACCCATCCGATGCGCCACCCGCGCACCCCGATCATGGGCCCCAACCAGAAACCTTTCATGCCCCAAACGCTGCATGACCGCGACGATGTCACCCGCCATGGCGCGTTTTGAATAGGGTTCATGCGCCCCGTTCGACGTCGGCTTGTCAGACCGTCCATACCCGCGCAAATCCGGACAGATAACCTGATAAGAGCGTGCCAGAATTGGCGCCACACCGTGCCACATGGCGGATGTTTGTGGATAGCCATGAAGAAGGACAATCGGTGGCGCCCCGTCGGGCCCCGCGCGGCGGACGAACAGTGTCGCACCATCGCCTTCGATGTGGTCTTCCACGAATTCCTGGAACATTTCCGACTCCTTGGGGAAAAATACACTTTGTCCAGTATTTCAGAATAGTTCGCGAATTTTAATCGGGAAAACTGATCAGTTATGCCGACTAATCCCCGTGCGAAACCCCGATAGTCTTTGTTGACATAAGCCGCACCAGAGACACGGGGTGTCCGGCAAACCGGATCAGAGGAGGATACCATGAAATTTCTACTAACCACTGCACTATCCCTGACAATGGCGATCAGCGCGAATTCCGCTTTGGCGGACTGCGATGAGGGTGAGGTCGTCGTTAAGTTCAGCCACGTCACAAACACAGACCGCCACCCCAAAGGCATCGCTGCTACGCTGCTGCAGGAGCGTGTGAACGCCGAAATGGATGGCGTAATGTGCATGGAAGTCTTCCCGCAGTCGTCGCTTTACAACGATGACCAAGTGCTGGAGGCGATGCTGCAAGGTGACGTCCAATTGGCCGCACCATCCCTGTCCAAGTTTGAGGCCTTCACTCGCCAGTTCCGCATTTTCGACCTGCCATTCATGTTCGCGAACATCGAAGCTGTAGATGCGTTCCAAGCGTCTGACACCGGTCAGGCGATGCTCGATTCCATGCAACGTCGTGGCCTTCAGGGTCTGGGATATTGGCACAACGGCATGAAGCAGATGTCGGCTAATGTGCCGCTGATGGTGCCATCGGATGCCGAAGGTCTGAAGTTCCGTGTTCAGCCGTCAGACGTGTTGATTGCGCAGATGGAAGCAATGGGAGCCTCCCCGCAGCCGATGTCCTTTTCCGAAGTTTACGGTGCCCTACAAACGGGCGTTGTTGCTGGCCAAGAGAACACATGGTCCAACATCTGGGGCCAGAAGTTCTTTGAAGTTCAGGACGGCATCACCCAAACAGACCACGGCATCATCGATTATCTTGTCGTAACGTCCGTCGATTTCCTCGACAGCCTTGATCCAGAGGTGCGTGATCAATTCCTTACGATCCTTGGTGAAGTCACCGAGACCCGCAACGCGGAGAGCTTCGCGGTGAACGAAGAGGCCAAGCAATCCATCATCGATGCCGGCGGTGTGATCCGAGAACTGACACCCGAGCAGCGTGCAGTGTGGGTCGAAGCCATGAAGCCCGTCTGGGAGCAATTCATTGACGATGTAGGCCAGGAAAACATCGATGCTGCGCAAGCTATCAACGCGGCACTCTAGGGCTCTGGCTTTTCGCTAACAATCGGGTCGGCTGCTTTGGTGGCCGATCCCTTCTTGAGGAGGGATAGCAATGTCGGGTGGATATCAACCAAAAGGGCGGTTCGGTGCGGTCGTTCACACCATCGAAGAAACCATCATCGCCGTGTTGCTGGGCCTAATGACCCTCGTGACGTTTATCAACGTGGTAATGCGTTATGGATTTAACAGCCAGTTGATCTGGGGGCTTGAGCTGACGCTCGTCCTGTTCGCTTGGCTCGTGTTGTTTGGCATCGCCTATGGATTCAAGGTGGTCAGCCATCTGGGTGTGGACGCATTGATCAATCTGCTAGCGCCGGGACCGAAACGTCTGATGGGAATACTGGCGGCGACCCTCTGTCTGATTTATGCGCTCCTGCTCTTGAAGGGCGCTTGGGACTACTGGGCGCCGTTTGCCGGGTTTGATGCAACGTCTGGGCGCTGGTTCCCCACGGGCTTTGAAAACTCCCGAGATCAGGGTTGGTATGAGACCGAGCAAATTCCGATCCCGTTCGCGCAAATCTGGCTGGAGAACACCTTCAACTTGGGCGAACCCTACGAGAAACTACCGCGCTTTGTGCCCTATGCCATGCTGCCGTTTGCAATGGCCCTGACAGCCTATCGTTTGGCGCAGAATCTGATGAGGATTGTGCGAGGTGAGCTCGAAAGTCTGATCGTTAGCCATGAGGCCGAAGACGCTGTGGAAGAGGCAGCTGAGAGCCTGTCCAAGGAGACTTAGAACAATGGATGTTGTCATTCTTTTCGGCATGGTCGTGGCCTTGCTGGCGATCGGTGTGCCGATCGCCGTGGCCCTTGGCCTGAGCTCAACGCTGTTCCTGTTGGTACTGTCTGACAGCTCGCTTGGGTCCATCGCGCAGTCCCTGTATCAGGCGATGGCCGGTCATTATACGCTGCTGGCGATCCCGTTCTTCATTTTGGCCTCATCCTTCATGTCGACGGGCGGCGTGGCGCGGCGGATTATCGAATTTGCGATTGCAATCATCGGGCACGTGCGCGGCGGTCTGGCGATTGCGGGTGTTCTGGCCTGCATGCTCTTCGCTGCTCTTAGCGGCTCATCGCCGGCGACGGTCGTGGCGGTTGGGTCAATCGTGATCGCGGGCATGGTCAAATCGGGGTATTCCAAAGACTTCGCCGCTGGTGTGATCTGTAACGCGGGCACCTTGGGCATTCTGATCCCGCCGTCGATTGTAATGGTCGTCTATGCGTCCGCAACGGATGTGTCGGTCGGTCGGATGTTCCTGGCGGGCGTCATTCCGGGCCTGTTGGCGGGGATCATGTTGATGGTGACGATCTATGTGATCGCGCGCATTAAGAACTTGCCAAAAGGCGAGTGGCAGGGATTTGAGCAGGTGTTTTCCACGATCCTTGATGCAAGCTGGGGTCTGTTCTTAATGGTCGTGATCTTGGGCGGCATCTACGGGGGCGTATTCACCCCCACGGAAGCGGCGGCCATCGCGTCCGTCTATGCCTTCATCGTTTCCATCTTCATTTATCGCGATATGGGACCCCTGAAAGGCAAGAGCTGGCTGCCAGAAGCGGATGCCGATGTGGGCCTTTTGGGGCTGCGTGTCTGGGGGTTCACGATTGTGAGCTTCCTGCTCTATGCGATTGCGGCCTTTATGATGGGGATGTCGATCATGATCGCCATCTACGCGGCGGTGGTTTTCTTGGTCGTGGCACTCGTCCTGGGCGCACTTCTGGCCAAAGCCGTCCCTGCGGGGCAAGGCATGCGTGTGGCCTTTGGCGCTGTGGCGATCTTTGGGGCGCTTCCAATGCTCTATGCGCTCTATATGATTTTCACCAACGAGGAGATGACGGCGCTGTTTGCCGTGATCCAGACCATCGGTGCTGTGTTTGTCCTTTTGTTGCCCCCTGCGGTTTTCGTCTTCTCACTGGTGCGTGGGGCGCAGCGGCTTGAAGCTGCGGGCGGTGGATACGGCACTTCGCTTTCCGTGGGTGGGCGCAACTTGCTGCGTGCGAACCTTGAAAACCTGATTTTTGCGGTGCCAGCCTTACTGCACCGCGATACCAAGCACACGTTGCTGGAAGCGGGCAAGCTGACGATCATGTTGATGTTCATCATCGCCAACGCACTGATCCTGAAGCATGTTCTGACGGACGAGCAGATCCCTCAGCACATTACGGAAGTGATGTTGGCGGCTGGATTTGGACCCATTGGGTTCCTGATCATCGTCAACATCATCCTGCTGATCGGTGGGCAGTTCATGGAACCGTCAGGTCTGATCGTGATCGTGGCCCCACTGGTGTTCCCGATTGCCATTCAGCTGGGGATCGATCCGATCCATCTGGGCATCATCATGGTGGTGAACATGGAAATCGGGATGATCACGCCACCGGTTGGTTTGAACCTCTTCGTGACGTCAGGCGTTGCGCAGATGTCGATGATGCGGGTCGTGCGGGCGGCGTTGCCGTTCCTCGCGGTGCTCTTCGTGTTCCTGATCATGGTGACCTACATCCCATGGCTGTCGACCGTGTTGCCCACGGCTTACATGGGGCCGGAGATCATCACGAATTAGGCGCGTTGGTCGATGAAGATTCAAAGCAGGCCATCTTCGTCCTATACAATTTGGTCCGTCAAATCTTGACCCAATTACAGCTTCTGCTGTGGTTGGATTTATATTGCGCAACAGCCGCGAATGTCCGCTCTCCGCCCTGAGCAGCCGTTCACGCACTCTGCAGCATCAGTAGCTTTGGGCTCTCCCGGCACCTTCGCCGCGCTGGTCATGAGTGGCCGGTTCGGGAATAACGGCATTCGCTGCGTGCTGTCTGAACTGGTAAGGTGCGGACGAAGCCGCCTTTTGCCCGCGCAGCTATTGCTGACGCAGAAAGCCGTCACCGTCGCGGCGTCGGTATCGCGGCATTGTAGCGCGTTTACTGTTTCCGGTCATTCAAACACGCAGATAAAGCCAAAATTAAGCCGCCCATTCGCTGCGCACGTCGCCAACCTGCAAGGTGCTGAAATAGCAGCCGTTGACTGTTGCGACAAGAATGTACACCTATTGGCGTGAAGCGCAGCACTTGCATGAATTCTGGCACTTGCCTGTGCGGAAACCCTAGATTTTCAGACAATTTGCGCACTGACCCTGTGGGCGGGAAGGCTGTTTTGCGGGCTGGCGATGACCGCAACGCGACCAAGTTCCATTTGGCTCTTCGGATCACAAATGCGACTGGTCGGTTTTCAGTGGCCCATATAGGCAAATGTCACGCCGAATGCACCAACCAGAACAAGACTCAGCGCCCAGACGAGGTCGAGGTTGAACCATGTTTTCGACAGGAATTTCAGCCCCAACCAGAAATAGATGACCAGAGCAATCGCCCCGCCTGCCAGCGTCATGGCGGCTGTGTGAAACAGCGCGACGGCCAAGGCCTTGGTCACGGTGTTGCCCATCAGGGTCTGTGCGGCCATGTGCCCATGGTCGTGCGTGCCGCTGTCGGAGATGCCCAGATAGAAGGGCACCAGCATCAGCCCGGCGCCATGCGCCATCGCCGCGAGAAACGACCAGAGCGCCAGACGGGCCGGATGCACGCGTGCCAGTATCTTCGGGTGCCTGCGATTGATCAGCAGATAGACCCCCATCGCGATGACCAGGAGCCCCGCGCCGATGCGGATCTGGGTTTGCCATTCGACAAGGAACACCAAGAGCGAGAACGGCAGCAGAATGGCGATCATGGCCAGGAAATGTCCCACCGCCAGCATCGCCAGCGCCTTGGGCATCGCCATATGGCGACGCTCCATCAACGCCGCCGAAACGGCCAGCGGCCAGCCCATGCCCGGGTTGATGCCGTGGTAGAAGCCAGAAAAAATGACAGCCCACCAAAGGGCTGTCACCGTTGTCATGTCACCCATCGTTTAGACGGACGGATAGCAGAAGCTGTCGGTCGAACAATCGCCGCCTTCCAGCCTGATCTGGTGGCTGCGCAGACCCTTGGGGAAGTCGATGTAGAAGTCCTTGTTCAACGTCAGGCCTCCGTTTTCGCCGACATCGGCCATCACCATCTGCCCGCCCTCGGCGTCCGGGTAGAATTGATCGTCCCACGTGGAATAAAGCGAGTTCGTCCAGTAGACACGCTTGCCGTCGCGGCTGATCTCGACCATCTGCGGACCAAAGGCGAAATCCTTGCCGTTGGGATGTTTGGCACCGCGTGCGATGCCGCCCAGCTCGACCTTGCCGGCCAGCTTGGGGTTCATCGGGTCGGAGACATCGTATTGATGCATCTCGCCCAGCCCCCAGCAGGCGACATAGAGATATTTGTCGTCCAGGCTCAGGTCGATATCGGTGACCAGAGGCGGCACGGCCTCGAACCCTTGCAGCAAGGGCGGCAGGTTCTCTGCTTTTTCGGGGCGCGGGTCGATGGTGATGGTCTTCTTGGCCTGCCATTTGCCATCGTCGTCCCGCCACCATGTGAAGATGGACCCTTGCAGGTTGGTGGTGTCGACCACCACGCCGCAGAAACCATAAGACTTGGTCGGGTCATGGGCGGGCCGGATTTCCAGCGCCATCTGGTGGTTTTCGCCCAGGTCGATGGTCTGGATGTTCTTGCGCTTGCGCAGGTCCCAGAAGTGGATCGAGTGGCCGTATTTGTTGCTGAGCAGATCCTCGGGGACGAGGCCGCCCTCGAACTGCGGCGGCAGGCCCCATTCGGAACTGACCATGTAGTCCTGCGGCAGGTTCCACCAGAAATCATAGTGCTTGTCCTGCTTGCCGCGATCCATCTCGTACTGGCCGATGATCTCGAACGTCTCGCAATCCATGATGAAGATGCCCGGAGGGCCGTCGGTGCCATCCTTGCCGCCACCGCCAAGGCAAGAGACATAGATGCCCTCGGGGCCGCAATGAATGGTGTGGGGGCGCGAATAGCCGGTCTTGGCGAACAGCTCTTCGGGTTCGATGGTCTTGTGAATCTTGGCCCTCAGCGGCTCTTTGACGTCGATGACATAGATGCGCGACGACCGGATGCCCGGAACGATCAGGTAACGCCGTTCCAGAAATGCGTGCCCGGACAGCGGCGACAGCGAGGACGAACAGGCATTCCAGCCGAAATGGTGAAACTCGTCGCCCTTGTTGGGCACAATAACCTGATGGACGATCTGGCCATAGGTGTCGGAGCCCGGCTTGAGATCGACAACGGCGATGCCGTCCGATTGCGAGCCATCGGGGCTGAGCATCACGGTAAATGCATAATTCTCGACCGGGGCCTCCATCGCCAGCTTGGGCGAGGCGTGGAATGTCGGGTCTGGTCTCAGGTTCATGTGGTTTCTCCCTTGTTGATTGAATACGCCCCGTTTCGGGGTCTTTTTTTGGGTCCGGCGATTTGAAGAAGCGAAGCCGGGTCACACCTCCGCAACGTTGCAGAGTTGAATGGCGCCGCTGATCTTTTCGGATATGTCCTTGAGTCTAACGCCGATGTCGCGGCGGTAGTCGGGCCCGAACCGGCGGATCGGGCCGACAGCGCCAACGCTGAAGGTTGCGCCGATATTGCCGATGGAAATAGGGGCCGCTACACTGGCGATGCCCATGTCGATTTCCTGATCGCAATCGGCAAAGCCCTGTTCGACGATCTTGGCGAATTCCGCGCGCAGCGCCGCCTCGGTCGTTTTAGTGTGTTCGGTATATTGCTGCAAAGTGCCCGACAGGATCGCGTTCTGGAAATCGGGTTCGGTGAAGGCCGCGATTGCCTTGGAACAGGAACATGCATGCATCGGGCGTTCGCCCAGCCCGGGGTGGATGAAAGCACGCGCCGGATCGTCGGGGGTTTCAACGTGGATGATCTCGACCTTGCCGTCGCGAAAGCGGGCCAGAAACACCGTTTCATTGAAATTTGTCGCGGCTGTTCTCAAAATCGGGGCTGAACAGCGCCGCACATCCGCGTCCGACTTGCCCAGCAAGGCGATACGGATCAGCCGTTCGCCGATGACGTATTTCCCGTCCTCGCCCGGTTGGTCCACCAGCTTCTGTTCCACCAGCGTCTGGATCAGGCGATAACAACTTGGTTTGGGCAGGCCCGTAGCCCTTTGCAAGTCCGCGGCGGAAATCGGCCGGCCTGCGACAGCGATGATTTCCAGAAGGCTGATGAGACGTTCGAGATGCATATTGACGGAATTCGCTCATCTTGTGAGACTGTGTCTCGAATTATGAGAATGTTTCGATTCGAAGCAAGTCGAAACTTGGGAGGGGACAGATGCGCACCAAAGCCGCCGTGGCCTTAGCAGCCGGACAACCACTGGAAGTGATGGAGGTAAACCTCGAAGGCCCTCGCGCCGGAGAGGTGCTGGTCGAGATCAAGGCGACCGGCCTTTGCCATACAGATGAATTCACCCGCTCGGGCGATGACCCCGAGGGGATCTTTCCCGCGATCCTCGGCCATGAGGGCGCAGGCGTCGTTCTGGAAGTGGGAGAAGGCGTCACGACGCTGGAGCCAGGCGATCATGTAATCCCGCTTTACACGCCCGAATGCCGGGAATGCGAATACTGCCTGAACCCCAAGACCAATCTCTGCCAGTCGATCCGCGCGACCCAAGGCGCGGGCCTGTTGCCCGATGGCTCTACGCGGTTTTCGATGCTGGATGGCACGCCGATCCACCACTACATGGGCTGCTCGACCTTCGCCAATCACACGGTGGTGCCCGAGATCGCGCTGGCCAAGGTGCGCAAGGATGCGCCGTTCGACAAGATTTGCTATATCGGCTGTGGTGTCACCACCGGGATCGGCGCGGTGATCAACACTGCCAAGGTCGAGATCGGGTCCAGGGGCATCGTCTTTGGCCTCGGCGGGATCGGGCTGAACGTCATTCAGGGCCTGCGTCTGGCGGGGGCCGACCAGATTGTCGGCGTGGACCTGAACGACGGCAAGGCCGAGATGGCCAAGCATTTCGGCATGACCGATTTCGTCAACCCCTCCAAGGTGGATGGCGATTTGGTGGCCCATCTGGTCGAGTTGACCGGCGGCGGCGCAGATTACACCTTCGATGCCACAGGCAACGTGAACGTCATGCGCACCGCGCTTGAATCGGCGCACAAAGGCTGGGGCGAGAGCATCATCATCGGTGTCGCGCCTGCGGGTGCCGAGATTTCGACACGTCCCTTCCAGCTTGTCACCGGACGTGTTTGGCGCGGCACCGCCTTTGGCGGCGCGTCTGGCCGAACAGATGTTCCGAAGATCGTCGACTGGTACATGGACGGCAAAATCGAGATCGACCCGATGATCACGCACAAGCTGTCTCTGGACCAGATCAACCATGGCTTCGACCTGATGCACGAGGGCAAGTCGATCCGCGCCGTCGTCGAATTTTGATCCATGCGACAGACATCACCCGAGGTCCACAGCTTCTTTGACGAAGCCACCAACGCGGCCTGCTACATCGTCAAGGATCCATCATCCAATGCCTGTGCGGTGATCGATTCCATTCTAGATTTCGACCACGCGTCGGGCCGCACCCACACAAGACACGCCGACAACCTGATCGCGACCATCCGGGCCAATGGCTGGGACCTGCAATGGATCGTCGAAACCCATGTTCACGCGGATCACCTGTCGGCGGCGCCGTATCTGGCACAGCACCTGGGTGGCAAGATCGCGATCGGCGCCAACATCTCGTCGGTGCAGGAGGTGTTTGGCAAGATCTTCAACGCAGGCACTGAATTCGAGATGGACGGCAGCCAGTTCGACCGCCTGTTCGAAGACGGCGACTGCTTTGCCATCGGGAACCTCGACGTGGTGGTCATGCACACGCCCGGCCACACGCCGGCCTGCGTGACCTATGTTATCGGCGATGCCGCCTTCATCGGTGACACGCTGTTCATGCCGGATTTCGGCACTGCCCGCGCCGACTTCCCGGGCGGGTCGGCCACCGACCTCTACAACTCGATCCAGCGCATCCTCGCACTGCCCGACACAACGCGTCTGTTTTTGTGCCACGACTACAAGACCGCGACTCGCGATACCTTTTGCTGGGAGACCACGGTCGCCGAGCAAAAGGCCAGCAACATCCATGTCGGCGGAGGCAAGTCGGAATCCGAATTCGTTGCATTCCGGACCAAGCGCGATGCCCAGCTTGCCATGCCGAAACTCATCATCCCGTCGATCCAGGTGAATATGCGCGCGGGTCGGATGCCGCCGGCCGAGGATGACGGAAACACCTATCTGAAAGTGCCAATCAACCGCCTTTGAGTACCCGGGGATCGGCGAAGGGGAGACAAGAACATGACCAAACACCACCAAGTTCTGATTGTCGGCGGTGGCGCCGGAGGGATCGCGACTGCAACCAGCCTGAAAAAACGCGACAGATCGCTCGATATTGCGATTGTCGAACCGGCGGACCAGCATTTCTATCAACCCGGCTGGACCATGGTGGGCGGCGGCATTTTCTCGAAAGAACAGACCGTGAAGGCGATGGATGCGGTCTGGCCCAGCGGCATAAAGCGGATAAAAGGAGCGGTCGCCACGTTCCAGCCCGACGCCAATACCGTGACGCTGAGCGACGGAACGGTCGTCGGCTATGACTTCCTCGTGGTTGCAGCAGGTCTGAAACTGGACTGGGACGCGGTCGAAGGCCTGACCGAGACCTTGGGCAAGAACGGCGTGACATCGAACTACCGCTTCGACCTGGCCCCCTATACCTGGAAGCTGGTGCAGGAGATGTCGGGCAAACAGGCGATCTTTACCCAGCCGCCGATGCCGATCAAATGCGCTGGCGCACCGCAAAAGGCGATGTACCTGTCCTGCGATGCCTGGATGCGGGCGGGCAAACTGGGCGACATGAACGTGTCGTTCTGCAATGCCGGGCCGGTCCTGTTCGGCTGCGCGCCTTACGTGCCGCCGCTGATGGAATACGTGAAGAAATACGGCATCAACCTCGATTTCGGACATAACCTTGTCAAGATCGACGGCCCCGCCAGGACGGCCTGGTTCAAGGTCACCAAAGAAGGTGCAGAACCCGAAATCGTCGAGCGCAAGTTCGACATGATCCACGTCTGCCCGCCGCAATGCGCGCCCGATTTCATCGCGGCAAGCCCGCTGGCGGGTGCTGGCGGGTGGGTCGATGTGGACCAGGCCACGTTGCAGCACACCAAGTTCGACAATGTGTTCGGGTTGGGCGATGTCACATCCACTCCCAACGCCAAGACCGCCGCGGCCGCCCGCAAGCAGGCTCCGATCGTGGCCGAAAACCTGATCGCCCGGATGAAGGGCGCCGCCATGGCGCCGAAGTATGATGGTTACGGGTCGTGCCCGCTGACGGTCGAGAACGGCAAGATAATCCTGGCAGAGTTCGGCTACGGGGGCAAAGTCATGCCGACTTTCCCGTGGGACTCGACGAAACCGCGGCGGTCAGCCTGGTTCCTTAAGAAATCCGTTCTTCCATGGGTCTATTGGAACGCAATGCTGAAGGGGCGCGAGTGGCTGACCAAATCGACTGCTGGCTGAGCCAGACGGGCAACTGAAAGTGGTGTTCGCGGGATTTCGGTGGGGTCAGAATGCTCCAACGCCGCATGAAGGACGGATAACCGCTCCCAAATGGCGAACGGCAGGACCGTTCGCCAGGGTTCGTTAGATGTCGATGCGCTCGGCTATGCTCAGAGCGTCTTCCAGTTCCACACCAAGGTAACGCACGGTGCTGTCGACTTTGGTGTGACCAAGGAGCAGTTGCACCGCGCGAAGGTTGCCGGTCTTGCGATAGATCTCGGCCGCCTTTGTCCGGCGAAGCGAATGTGTGCCATATCCACTCGGCTCCAAACCAATCGCCTTCACCCAGTCGCGGACAAGCCGTGCGTACTGGCGCGTTGAGATGTGTGGTCGGTCGTGAAACCGGCTTGGGAACATGAACAGGCAAGCAAGCATCTCAGGAGATCTGACCCAGGTCAGAACGGTTTCTCGCGTGTTTTCCGACAGTTCGAATTGAACAGGCCGCTTGGTTTTGCTCTGGATCACCGAAACACGTTCTCGGACGCATTCGTCTTTGACAAGATCAGGCACGGATAGCTTGACCAGATCACAGCCTCGAAGCTTGCTGTCGATGGCGACGTTGAACAAGGCAAGGTCGCGCAGATTGCCTGCAAGTTCGAGTCGAGCACGGATCGCCCATACCTGTTTTGGCAGCAGTGGACGTTTCTGTCCGATGATCCGGCCCTTGTTCCAAGCTCTGCGTTTCGGGGTGACGACGGGTAGCTGAACTCTAGGCATGATTTGCCCTCCGATCCTCCCTCCAAGCCCAATCATCAGCACCGCGCTGACCGGGCGATTGTACAAGCAGGGCTGAACGCTCGTTTTGAGAAGCCAACCAAATGGGCCTCTTCTGCGCACGCATTGGTCTGCAAGGAGCCCAAACTGTGAGTTTGATTTTCGCGCTGCGCGCGCTCGCAGCGAGAGAATTTTAGCATGAGAGAGAGAGAGAGAGAGAGAGATAGCTCCACCGTGCAGCGAGAAAACCAGCCATCCGTGCAGATCGCGGCCAGGTAGTCACCACGAACTCCGCAACAGGTTGAATGTTTCTGAGAGGGTCGGACTATCTTTGCGGCGCTCTAAGGCAACGAAACAAAGACAAGCAGGCACCGAAACTGAATTGCAGACCGCAAGACCGAAGGATTGTTTTTGGTGGAGCGCGATGGATTCGCGGCAAAGGCTTAAGCCGATGCCGGATCGCACCATCTCTAGCATCGAGGCTTCTTGGTCGACACGCGCTACCACCCCCAAACGATCGGCCGGATTTGTATAGATTTTGGACAAAAGGCGATAATGAACGGACCTCTCGGGTGTGCCGATCCAGGGCAGTTTTGCCAATTCTGGCCAATCAGCATTCTCAATCTTCTTCTGCCACCCAACAGGACCGATCACGCGGTAGGTGAAATCGGCAAGTTTGAGTGCATGTATTGGATCTTCGCTGTCTAATCCCATCGTGGCAAGGTCGTCTGGCCCACACAAATAGAACCCCGCATCAATCTGGCCCCGTTTCAGCCAGGTCATAATATCGCCGCTAACACCGTGGGTCAGTTCTGTTTCAATGTCCGGATGTTCTGTTCGCAAGCGCGCCAAAATTCGACCAAGCCGTATAAACTCAGGATCAACGATCGTTCCGATCCTGAGTTTGCCGCTGATCCGACCAGACCTTTGGCGGGCGCTGCGCTGGAAGTCACTCATCGCATCCAGAACCCGTTCGGCCTTTGCCAAGACAGCTGCGCCATCATGGCTGATCTGAAGACCGGTGGACGTTCTGTTGAACAGCGTGATTCCCGTCTCTTCGCCAAGCCGCTTGATCTGGTGACTGATGGCTGGTTGGGTAAGGTTCAGCACCTCAGCAGCACGTGATACGCTTCCCTCGCGGGCCACGGTCACAAAAGCCAAGATGCTGTTAATATTCGAAAAACGATCCATATAAAAATTTCTAATATCGAATTGTGGGATTTGTCATTAGGTTTTTTCGCCCACATCGCTCAGAGAACAGCGAAATCAGCGTTCCGCGAGTGAATGCAAATCAACTGCTGGGTTCGACGGCCATTCGAAGTGGCATGTTCAAGTGCGGTGGCTCTTTGCCCCTCTCGGAACGCACATGGCAACGAAACGATTGATGGGTGGATGACCAAATGTCTGAAGGTTTGAACGGGTTCGATTATATCGTGATTGGCGGCGGTTCCGCCGGGTGCTTGATGGCCAATCGTCTGAGCGCTGATCCGGCCAACAGGGTGCTTCTTCTGGAAGCCGGGAAGCCAGACACCTATCCCTGGATTCATATCCCCGTGGGCTATCTTTATTGTATCGGCAACCCGCGGGCCGACTGGATGTACAAGACCGAATCAGACAAGGGTTTGAACGGGCGCAGCCTTCTTTATCCGCGTGGTAAGACGCTGGGTGGATGCTCTTCCATCAACGGTATGATCTACATGCGTGGTCAAGCGCGCGATTATAACAACTGGGCTGAATTGACCGGTGAAGAGTCCTGGAACTGGGAAAACTCGCTTGCCGATTTTAAGGCGCACGAAAACCACTACAAATTGGATGATGGCGCTGATCCGGTCACCGGTGACAACAGCAGGTTTTCGGACACGCACGGGCATGGCGGCGAATGGCGCATTGAGAGGCAGCGTCTGCGGTGGGATGTTCTGGACAGCTTCGCCGATGCCGCAGAGGAAAACGGCATTCAGAAGATCGGTGATTTTAACAGCGGCGATAATTCCGGTGTGGGCTATTTCGATGTGAATCAGCGGTCCGGTTGGCGCTGGAACACGTCCAAAGCGTTTCTGCGTCCCGCGAGGGACCGTGCGAACCTAACCATCTGGACAGAGGCCCAAGTCGAAAAACTCTGCTTCGAGAAAGAAGCCAATGGCGCTCTGCGCTGTGTCGGCGCAAAGGTTCACCGCAAAGGCAACCCTGTTAATGTCACAGCCACCAAGGAAGTGGTTCTGTCTGCCGGCGCCGTGAACTCTCCTCAAATCCTGCAACTGTCGGGGATCGGTCCAGCAGCATTGCTGAAAGAGCATGGCATCGACGTGGTCATGGACCAGCCGTATGTCGGAGAAAACCTGCAAGACCACCTGCAAATCCGCGCGGTGTTCAAGGTCAAAGGCACAAAAACGATGAACACGCTCGCCAATTCGATAGTGGGCAAAGCCAAGATCGGTCTGGAATATCTGTTCAAGCGCTCTGGTCCGATGAGCATGTCCCCCAGCCAGCTGGGTGCCTTTACGCGGTCCGACCCGAGCCGCAGCCATGCAAACCTCGAGTACCACGTGCAGCCGCTCAGCCTTGAGGCCTTTGGCGATGATCTACACGATTTTCCGGCCATGACGGTCAGCGTTTGCAACCTGAACCCGACCAGCCGTGGGCATGTGCGGATTGCTTCCGATGATTTCCGCGTTGCACCCAAGATTACACCGAATTACCTGGACACGGACGACGACCGTAAGGTTGCCGCCGATAGCTTGAGGCAGGTCCGCGAAATCATGTCGCAGCCTGCGATGCAGCCTTATGCTCCGGAAGAATACAAACCCGGTTTTCAGTATCAAAGTGATGAAGATCTTGCGCGTCTTGCGGGCGATATTGCAAGCACCATTTTCCACCCCGTCGGGACCGTCAAAATGGGCCGCGAGGATGATGAAACCGCTGTTCTAGATCCACATCTGCGCCTCAAGGGGGTCGCCGGCCTGCGCGTGGTGGATGCGTCCGTGATGCCGGAAATCACCAGCGGCAACACCAACTCGCCTACGATCATGATCGCCGAAAAAGCCGCTGGCTGGATATTGGCCGGGCAATAACAGCCCCTATCAAAAATCAAGAAGTCGTTGTGGAGGACCCATGCGTAATTCGTTTTCGAAATTGCCGCTTACCGGTGTGAAGGTCGTGGATTTTGGACAGTATATTGCTGGCCCGGCGGTGGCGATGTTGCTTGGTGATCTGGGGGCCACGGTCGTGCACATCGACCCGCCCGATGGCCCGATGTGGGACAGTCCGGCCAACGCCACGCTGAACCGCAACAAGATCATCGTGAACCTTGATCTGAAGTCTGACGAAGGGCTGGAACAGGCCCATGCGCTCTGTGCCGAGGCCGATATCATCGTCGAAAATTTCCGCCCTGGGAAGTTTGCCAAGCTGGGGTTCGACTTCGCCGCAATGCGCGAAGACCGCCCCGATCTGATCACGATATCCGTACCTGGTTTCGCCTCAAACGATGCGGAACGCCGTGAATTGCGCGCTTACGAAAGCATCGTTGCGGCCAGTTCGGGAGTGTTCACCGACATGGGGTTGAACCGCGTTCTGATGGGATTGAACCCATCGTTCTCGCCCCTGCCTCTCGCCTCGGCTTATGCCTCACAGATTGCGGCGTCCGCCACGGTTCTGGCGCTGCAATCGCGCCAGGTTACCGGCCTTGGTGACCAAATCGAAGTGCCCCTGGCCGCTGCTGTTATGGAGGGGCTG
This sequence comes from Thalassobacter sp., assembly GCF_982993085.1. Classification (NCBI taxonomy): domain Bacteria; kingdom Pseudomonadati; phylum Pseudomonadota; class Alphaproteobacteria; order Rhodobacterales; family Roseobacteraceae; genus Thalassobacter; species Thalassobacter sp. Next base: position 36,997 of record NZ_CEZFMW010000012.1, read on the forward strand.
TGTTACAACTCGATCCACGTTGATGGCATGCCAGAACGTTACTTGACCCAACGCGAGGTCGAAATAGAGCGACGCCGCGTCGAAGGTTTGCCGATGAATGTCAGCTTTGAGGACCTACAGGAATTGATGGACCCGTTCTTCCGCAGCTACATGTGCAAGGACGGGCGCGGGTTTTATGTTGTCTGCCCAAGTCACAAGAACCACGCGCGACGCTGCCTTGAGGTGCTCGGTATCTATGATGAGCTGGTCGAAGAGGGGCTGACCTCAGAGGAAGACACCTACAAGCCGTGGTCTGAATGGGAGAGCAAGACATCGCTCGGCGTCTACCCGATGCCCAAGGACTGGGCCGACAAAATTTCAGCGCGGATGAAAGAGGTCTTCATGACTCGCACGTCCCACGAATGGAAAAAGATGTTTGGCCGTGGGCTTATCCCCGGAGCGCCGCAGCGATGGTTGCAGGAATGGGTGCATGATGAATATGCCGAAACATCCGGCCTGATGATCGACGTCCACGATCCGGTCTATGGCGATATGACGCAGCCCGGGCCGGTGGTCTGGATGGAAGAAAGCGGCGAAGAGGCGTTGCAGCCGGAACCCCGCCGTTGGGTTGAGTTCGACGAGGCATTGAAAATTCTCAAGAAAATCCGTACCGAAATCCCCGAGCCGTCGGGAGCAATTGAGCAAGAGGGATGGCTATCGGGCGTGCGGGTTCTGGACATGTGCAACGTGATCGCGGGGCCGCATTCGGCCAGCTATCTGGCGCGGTTCGGGGCCGAAGTGATCAAGCTAGAACCTGCATCGCCAACGTATGACAGCTGGAACACGGTCATCTATGGCATGTCCCAGATGCGCGGCAAACGCTCGATCCTTGCAGACATCAAATCCCGCCACGGCCGCCAGGTGTTCGAGGATCTGATTAAATCCGTCGATGTGATCGTCTGGAATGCCCCTGACAACCAGATCAGGAAGGTGGGTCTAGATGCGGAGAACCTGCGCAGGCTGAACCCTGATGCGCTGTTCTGCAAACTTGATTGCTTTAGCGGCGTGCGCCGCGGGACCAGAACGGACTATATCGGCTATGACGATCTGGTTCAGGCGACCACCGGCATCATGCTGCGCTTTGGCGGCGCGATGGATCGCCCTGAGGAACACGCCCACGTCGGCACCATCGATGTGATGTGCGGGTTCGGTGGCGCATTGGGCGTCGCCGCGGCACTTTATCAGAAACACCGTCACGGGCGCATTGGCCGTGGCCGCACATCCCTGTCGTCAAACAGCGGGTTGCTACAGGTGCCATTCGCCTTTGATTACAAAGGGCGCGGGTTGTTCGATGAACCCTCCGGCCCGGAGGCAAGCGGCTATGACGCACTTACACGTTTCTACAGCACCGCGTCGCGCCACATCCTGCTGAGCGCCTATGAGGCCGACCTGCCGCTGTTCCGCAACGTGGAAGGGTTGGAAGACCTGCCCGATTTGGCAGAGGACGACCGTTCTGCCTACCTTGCGAGTGCGTTCCAGACCCAACCGGCGGCGGTTTGGATCGAACGGTTGCAGGCGGCAGACATCGGCGCGGTGATTTGCGAAAATCTGGACGCTCTGAGGGCCAGAAACCTGCGCGAAGCCGATGGCGATCCGGGTACGGGCAATGGCAGCTATTCGTTCTCAAGCTACGCTGACCACCCAAGCGGGCACGAGGTGATCCAGCTGGATCCCTATGCAGTGCGACCCAACCGTGGAAAAGTCTTCGCCGTGGCCCCGTCCGAAAAGTTTGGTTCATCGACACGTGCGATCCTTGCAGAGCTTGGCTATGCGGATACTGCTATTGAAGCCATGATTAAGTCTGGCAATCTCAGTGAATCCTGGAGTGACGAATATTTGCCGAGCTGATCGGATGCGCCGCCTGCTTGAGTGACGGCGGGTGACGCTTCACAAAAATTCCCGGGCCGGAAACTAAGGACAGGCCCATTTAACCGAGCCAAAGACACCAGAAATCCACGTGACCTCGCGTTGTGTGGGGTCGCCGTTTGTGTCTGACGTTCACCAGCCATTCAGGAGGAAATATGGCCAAGACACCACCATTGATGGAACTCTCCATCCCAATCGCAGAACGCGGGTTCTATACTGGTTTCAGTAAGGACGTCGCGATCACTTCCAAAATTCTAATCGCCGCTCTCATCGTGTGGGCCATCGCGGTTCCAGAGACAGCAGCAAGAATCCTTGGCGACCTGAACGGCTCGCTGCTTGCCACATTCTCTTCCTGGTATATCTACGTTGTCGCGCTGTTCCTGATTGTATGCGTCGTTCTCGCGTTGATCCCGAGCACGGGCCGCCTGAAGCTCGGCCTCGAAGGCGACACACCGGAGTTTTCCAACTTCTCGTGGTTCTCGATGATGTTCGGTGCGGGTATCGGCATCGGCATGTTGACCTTTGCCACCGCTGAACCCATGTATCACTTTGCCACGAACCCTAATGTCATCATGGGGGAAACCGGAGCGTCTGCCGCTGATAACGTAAGCAACGCCTACCTTTGGTCTTTCCTGCACTGGGGGTTTTCGGCATGGGCGTGCTACGCCATCGTCGGGCTGTCGCTGGCGTATTTTTCGTATCGGCGCAATTTGCCTCTGACGATCCGCTCCGCGTTGACGCCGCTTTTTGGTGAACGCCTCTCTGGCATCCTGGGACACATCGTGGACATCGTGGCCGTTGTCGCGACTATTCTAGGTGTGGCACAAACTCTTGGCTTTGGCGTCGAGCAGTTTGTATCCGGGCTGCACCGCATCGGATTCGGCGACTGGCTCGTCGTTGCGGAAACCGGCAAACCGTCAACTGCCGGGGTTATCACTGCGCTTCTGGTGATCATGGGCGCGTCCACATTGTCGGCGCTTTCCGGTGTGGGCAAAGGCATCAAATGGCTCTCCAACATCAACATGGGTCTTAGCTTCTTTCTTCTCGCTTTCTTCTTGATCTTTGGCTCAACATTCTTCGGGCTGACCGCTCTCTTTGAAGGCCTAATGACCTACATCGTTCAGCTGCCGAAAATGCTGTTCACAATCTGGACGTCTGATGGCGTTGAGGGCAGCGAAGCCGCGCAACTGGCAAGCTGGCAAGGTGGTTGGTCCGTCTTCTACTGGGCCTGGTGGATTGCGTTTGCACCATTCGTAGGCGTTTTCCTGGCTCGGATTTCCCGTGGCCGGTCTTTGCGCGAGTACGTCCTTGGGGCGATCGTCATCCCATCGCTGATGTGTTTCTTCTGGTTCACGATTGTTGGCGGCACAGCCATCGATCTGACCCTGAACGGTGGCGCGGGCGACGCGATCTCCGGCGCTGGTCAGCAGAACCAGTTGTTCGCGATGCTCGACTTCATCCTCGGGTCTGGTCTGGCCTGGGTCATGGCCATCATCGTTGTTGTTCTGCTGCTCACATATCTTGTGACAACGGCTGACTCCGCGGTCCTAATCGTGAACACAATCAATGCCGCAGGTGCTGAAAAGCCATCCGGTCGCCCGCACATCATCTTCTGGGGTTTGGCGCTGTCGTTGGTCGTCGGCGGTCTGCTGATCGCGGGCGGCGTTGGTGCAATCCAATCCGCCATGGTCATCGGTGCGTTGCCATTCTCGCTCGTCATGGTGCTGATGTGTGTTTCGCTGATCAAGGCAATAGTGAGAGATGGCATACGTGCTAGAAACGGTGTGCAGGCAATTCACGCTGCCGAATAACTTCAGAAAGGGGGCCATGAGCCCCCTTTCCTTCGCCGGACATCAGGTGCCCGGCGAAAACAGCTTGCGATCCTGCCGTACCGTTTCGACAATGAAACGCGTCGTCGCGGAGATATGGGGGATCGCGTCCATCGCCTCATGCCAGACCACCCAATAGCTGCGCTCTGCCTTTGTTTCGGAAAACAACGCGACCAACTCAGAATCACTCCGGACTACAAAATCATGCAAGACACCGATCCCGGCACCAGATCGCACAGCCGTAACCTGCGCCTGCGCGCTCGAAATCTCAATCTGCGAGTTCCAGCCCGGCCAAAAACCTTTGTTGAATTCAAGCTCAGGCGTATAAATCAGATCGTCCACATAACCGACAAGTTCATGGTCGCCGAGATCCGCAATGCATTGGGGCGCTCCATGTTCAGCAACATAGGATTTCGAGGCATAGAGCCCCAGTGAATAATCAGTAAGCTTGGTCGCCTTGAGCCGACCCTTCTGCGGGCGCCCGATAACAATGGCAATATCCGCTTCGCGTTGCGACAGTGAAAAGGCGCGAGGTGCCGGAACAAGCTGCACCTTCAGATCGGGATAAAGCGCCCGCAGTTTTGGCAGTTGTGCGGCAAGATAGGCCACACCGAAAGCGTCCGGTGCGCCAATTCGTACGGTTCCGGCGATCTTGCTCGAACCCTTCGTCCCGGGGGTCGTACGCAACTTGAGCATTGCCTCTTCGGCCGCGAGGGCATTGGGCATCAGCGAACGCCCGGATTGCGTCAGGCTGCACCCCACCGTCCGCCGGTCAAAAAGCTTTTCACCCAAGGCCTTTTCAAACTGGGTGATCCGGCGATTAACCCGCGCCTGACTGGTGCCAAGCCTTTGCGCCGCGCGAAGAATTTGCCCCTCACGCGCAACGGCCAAGAAAAATCGCAGATCGTCCCAGTTCACTACTTACATCCGAAATTGAATAACAGATCGTCATATTTGACTGTATTTTTGAGTGTAACACAGCGGTACGAGATGGGCCATGCATTAGGAGGAGTTACCCATGCCTGTTCTGACCCACTACATCAACGGCGTGCATGTGCAGGGCACATCTGGTCGTACGCAACCTGTCTTCAACCCGGCCATTGGCGCATCCGAGCGGGACGTGCCACTGGCTTCAACCGACGAAGTCAACAGCGCGGTCGCCGCTGCAAAAGCGGCATGGCCAGCATGGTCCAAGACCCCTGTTCTGCGCCGTGCGCGTATCCTCGACAAGTTCAAGAGCATCCTGTGGGACCGTGCCGATGAATTGGCTTCTATCCTGGCGTCCGAGCACGGCAAGACCCATGACGATGCCGTCGGTGAAGTGACGCGCGGGCTTGAGGTTGTGGAATTCGCCGTCGGCGCGCCGAACTTCATGAAGGGCGAGTTTTCCGAAAACGTGGGCTCGGTCGTTGACAGCCATAACATCCGTCAGGCGCTTGGCGTTTGTGCAGGGATCACGCCGTTCAACTTCCCGGCCATGGTGCCGATGTGGATGTTCCCAGTCGCGTTGGTGACAGGTAATACTTTTGTCCTGAAACCATCCGAACGCGTGCCCTCGGCATCGCTGAAACTGGCCGAATGGCTAACCGAAGCAGGCCTGCCTGAGGGCGTGTTCAACGTCGTCAACGGCGACAAGGAAGCCGTCGATGCTTTATTAAACAACTCGGATGTTAAAGCTGTCAGCTTTGTCGGCTCGACCCCGATTGCGAAATACATTCACCAGACCGGCACAGCCAATGGCAAACGCGTTCAGGCCCTTGGTGGCGCCAAGAACCACGCGATCATCATGCCCGATGCCGATCTGGAAATGACCGCAAACGCGCTGATGGGCGCGGCTTACGGCTCTGCAGGCGAACGCTGCATGGCGATCTCGGTTGCAGTTCCTGTCACCGATGCGGTGGCCGATGCGCTGATCGACATCATGGTTCCAAAAATCAATGCGCTGAAAATCGGCCCGACCACGGACAAAGCCTCGGAAATGGGTCCGCTGGTCACCGAACAGCACCTTGCCAAAGTTCGTGGCTACATTGACACGGGTGAGGTAGAAGGAGCGAAAGTCGTCGTTGATGGCCGTGACTTCAACCAGGACATGCAGGGCTACGAGAACGGCTATTTCCTTGGCGGCACGCTGCTGGACAATGTCAGGCCTGACATGACCGTCTGGAAAGAGGAAATCTTTGGCCCCGTTCTGTCGGTCGTGCGACGCAATTCCTATCAGGAAGCTCTTGATCTGGTGCACAGCCATGAATACGCGAACGGTACGGCAATCTTTACCCGTGACGGGGACACGGCGCGCAGCTTTAGCCAGGATGTCGAGGTGGGCATGATCGGGATCAACGTGCCGATCCCCGTGCCCATGGCCTACCACTCTTTCGGCGGCTGGAAGTCCTCGATCTTTGGCGAGCATCACATGCACGGGATGGAAGGCGTGCGGTTCTACACCCGGATCAAGACCACAACGACGCGCTGGCCCTCCGGTCAACGCACCGATCCGGAATTCACTATGCCTACGCTTGGGTAAGGCGCGACTCACCAACCCAAAGACATGATCTAATGGCGGCCCGACATCCTTGTTGGGCCGCCTTTATTCGTGCTCAAACTCAAGCCCAAGTTCGCCAACATGGTTCATCGCAAGATAGTCGCACAGTGCCTCATAGCTACTGTGCAAAGACAGACAGAAGTGCATTTTCACGTAGGCCAATTCCGGCGTTGTATCGCGTCCGTCGTCCACGTTGTTATCCCGCATCACCCGACGGGCCGATGGATGCCAGTTTCATCCCCCCTGAGCAATGGCTGACGGCTATGATCGAAACCATTTGTCCGCGCGCGTCCATCGTCGGCCATGTCCCGCGTCATTCGAATTCAGGCAACGTACAGCGAAAGCATGATCTCGGTTTCACCCGAATTGAACTGTTTGAATGCCTGGTTTGGTAAAAATTGCTGCGCCGACGATATTTTAGTGCTGCGAGCGCGAGGAAAAGCTGCGTCAGCAATAGCTGCAGCCGCAAAGGGCTGGATTGTCCCGCGACCCGGTCATAGCCAGTGGAAATCTCGCTGCAGCTTGCCTGAACGGCGGGTTTACTCCCCGCGCTGTAGCGACGATTCTAGCTGGGCTGCAGCGATGATCTTGCTGCGAGCGCGCGCAGCAGGATTTTTGATAGGTCTGGAACGGGCTCTTTCCGGCCGTTAGCTGCGTTTTCCACCAATGTCTGGTTCAGTGGTAAGCTCTGAGTTGTGTTGCGCTATAGGCTCGCCGTCATTGTGCAACGCAGCCTGCGTCTCGCCGTTGTCCCAGCGATACAGAAGGCCGATTTCTTCACCTGTTTTGATGCATGAAATACGGCCGATGGCTTCGGCCGTTGTGCGAACACTCGTAATTTCGGGCAATATCAGCCCCTCTTGTTTAATAACTCTTGTGGGTCGATTTCGAGAGCAAGTGCGATCCGCTCCAGAACATCGATTGATGCTGAATTTTTGGCGAGTTCGATCTCGCTGATATAGCTGCGATCTACATCCGCAGCCAAAGCTAGCTGTTCTTGGCTCAATCCTCTGGAACTTCTTAGATTCCGGACATTTAACCCTACTCGTTCCCGTAATTTCATGGCCTCTATTCGGCCAGATCACAAGAACCGCTCTACGGAATATATTCCACAAAACGCGCGCGAACATCATAAACACTATGCTCGCATATGGTGTGGAGATTGAGATTGGAGCTAGTGTATCAATAATGCAGTAATGTAGTCAGAAGGCATTTATTGATATGTGGTGCAGACTTATCAGAAATTTGAGCGCCGGAGCTGTCGTGGCTCTTCTTTCAACCGTGGCCCCGCAGGCGGCAAAGGCCTATCAGGTCGATTGCGCCATTCTGCTTTGCCTGGCTGGTGGGTGGCCTGCGTCAGCAGAATGTGCCCATGCGCGTGCCGTGTTTATCCGCCGGATCACGCCCTGGCCAATTGAGCCGCCATTGCAAATTTGGCGTTGTCCGATGGGTGTTTCTGAGCGTGTGCCTTTACAAAGCACGGCCCCGAAGACCTGGGAGGCAAGCAGCCAAATGGGTCGGACGCTCGCCCAAGTCATTCTGGCGCAGGTAGTCGAAGGTGGTGCCGATATCGACATCAGCGGTCTGGAGTTCGACTTTGTCCGCTCGATCCGTGTTTGGGATGTGCGGTACTACAGCCATCGCGAACATGGCCGCGACGATGATTGTTCTGAGAGTTACAACATGCGCCTCGGGACCTACGGCACGCAGGGCGAATTCGGCTGGCAACGCACGACCCCAGCGGCCGCCCCGCAGTGGGTTCTGCCGTCAAGGCGCTGTTCGTCATCAAATTGGCGACGAGGTGTTGGCGTGGAATGGGAAGATCACGAAGGTAACCACGGATATGAGTGGGTGGCCTATTAGGGTTATTCGCCGATGTCCTTCATGCGTTCCGCAATATCGCCCGCAATGCGCTCATACAGGGCGGCTTGCTTATCTCTGGGAGTTCCGGGCTTCGGGTTTCTTCGACGGATGCGTTTGGCAAGCCAGAAGAGCATACGGGCCGCTGGATCGGATGTCGCATCCGGTTCTGCAGCCGGATACTTCTCCTCAAGGGCGACGACGATTTCCTGAGACAGGCTGCGCCGGTTCAGTGTTGCATGCGTTTCCAGACGCTTCTTGAGCGCGGCAGGAAGCAAGAGTTTGAATTGGACCAAGGCTTCTTCTTTCATGATTCCATGATGGACAATATTTGTCCTCAATGATATGGACATTTTATGTCCTTTTGTTGAGGTGTAAATATGAAGACAACCCAGTTCAAACTTAACCTTCCGGCGGACGTGAAAGCTTGGCTCGAAGAGGAGGCTGTGCGGAACTTACGCTCACAGGGCGCTCAGGTGGTGTCTTGTTTGCGGGCAGCCATGTCGCGGCAAGAAGCCGTGGGTGAGAGGGCTGAAAAATGAGCCCAAGCCATATCCAGCTGATTCCTACCCCAGAGCTTGCGCTTCTCTTTGGCTACAGTGAGCCGAGCGCGTCTTTCTACGACTTCTGCCGTAGGACGGGTATTGCTCCGGTGCCAGGACGGCGCGGGTGGTATGACCCGAAACTCATTCGCGCGCGATTGGATGCTGTTCAGGGCATCAGCGCGGCAGAACGCGAGGCCGCTTCGCAACCGAGCCTCGTTGCACAGCGGAGAGCGCGTCGTGCCCAGAAGTAACCTCCCCAAGGGCGTCCACCGTGTCCGGCGCAAGGTCGTGTCCGGTGTGCGCTACCATTTCTATGCTTGGCGGGGTGGCCCCAAATTTTGGGAAGGGACGGACCCAAACCCCAAAGAGCCCGAATTCTTCCATGCGTTTTCACAGTGCGGTACGCCCGTGAGCCCGGCTGAATACCTCACGACTCACTTGGTCGACGATTTTCTGTCCAGTGCGTCCTTGCCCAAGGCTGAGCGTTCAAAGGCCGATATCCGCAAATGGTTGGAACTGTTCCGCGAGGAGTTCGGTGCCGATCCTGTCGCGATGTTCGAAGAACGCGCCTCGCGGGGCGAGGTTAACAATTGGCGCAAGAAGTGGCTCCATTCGCCCAAGCAGCACGACATGGCGGGCACCCATGCCACACGCGTCCTCAATTGGGCGGTGGAAGAGGGAAAGCTGAAAGAGCATCACTGCCACAAGCTCAAGAAGCTCTACCAATCGAACCGCACAGAGATCATCTGGACGAGCGGGGACATCGCTCAGTTCAATAAGTACGCGCCGAAATGGGTCCAGAGAATCCTGACCGCCGGATGCGAAACCGGTTTGCGAGCGGCCGATCTGGTTCAGGTCAAAATGGACCAATTCGAAGACACGCCGCACGGCAAGCGCCTTCGTTTCAGGACCAGTAAGCGCGGCCAGATCGCATATATCCCGGCCACTTCAGCCCTTGAGAAACTGATCGCAGAGACGCCGGAGGGCCAAGATGTGCTGCTGGTGTCAGAGCTTGGCAGGCCTTTGACGGCCCGTTGGGCATCGAACCAGATCACCAAGTGGCGGCGCGAAGCGGAGATCCCACCATGGATCGACGGCAGGGAGAAGACTCTGTCTGATACGCGCGGGACGGCGGCGACAAGATTGCTGAATGCCGATCTGTCCTTGCGCCAGATTGCCGTACTGATGGGCTGGTCGGTTCGCTACGCGGCGCAGGTAATCGAGCATTATGCTCAGGTTAGCCCGGACGAAAGCGATGCGGTTTTGCGCAAGCTCAATCGAGCAAAATCACTGTCTCAAGACACAAAAATGTAAACGCCCCTGTAAACGCAGGGCCTCAAACACGGCAAGGAGTGATCTAAGTGATTGTTTTTAAATGGAGGCGAGTACCGGAATCGAACCGGTGTACACGGATTTGCAATCCGCTGCGTCACCACTCCGCCAACTCGCCTCGCTTCGGCGCTGTGGTGTAGC